>JAGBRZ010000075.1 GCA_017632155.1 Clostridia bacterium | reverse complement strand
CATCGAGAGTCAAGCTTGTACTTCTTAGTCTGTTGTTCAATTTTCAATGACCTCGCTGTGCGCTCTGCGCGACAGCTTGTATATTATACCACTTTCATCCCCTTTTGTCAACACTTTTTTTGAAGTTTTTTTGATTTTTTTGAGATTTGTTGTTTTTTCACAATTCTTATCTCATTTATTTTCCTTATTAAAGTGCACTTTTCACTATAACCTTACCATTTTCAATCGATCCGTGATTGTTTCACCATTTAAAAAGTGTTTTAGCACTCCACCGCGACCTTAATAACTCCGTCGCGTTTGTTTTCAAACAGCTCATACGCCTCATCAATTTTAGAAAGCGGATAGGTGTGCGTGATCAGCGGCTCGGTATCGAGTTTTCCCTCGGCAATGAGCTTCAGCGTTTCCTCACAATCACAGCCGTCAACGCCGCCGGTCTTGAAGGTCAGATTCTTGCCGTACATATTGGGTAGAGGCAGAGTCTGCGCCTTGTCGTAAAGTGCCACCACCGTGACAATCGCATTCGGGCGCGCGCACTGCCACGCAAGCTCAAAGGTGTTCTCTGCTCCGGCTACTTCAAGCACCACGTCCGCACCGCCGTGATCGCTGTTCTCACGAACAAAATCAAGGCATTCTTCGGGTGTAACCGTCAGCACATCGGGATAGTGTTCATTGATAAACTTAATGCGGTTCTCGTCTTTCTCGCACACGATGATGCGCTTGGGTGCTTTGAGCATCACGCAAAGGAGCGTGCAGATTCCCGCGGGGCCTGCTCCGATGATGAGAACGGTATCGTCCTCGGTGATCTCCGAGATCTTCGCCGCCCAATAGCCTGTGGCGAGTACATCACCAACGAGCAAAGCTTGTCTGTCGGTCACGGTGTCGGGAATCTTATTGAGTCCCTGATCCGCAAACGGCACGCGAACGTACTCCGCTTGACCGCCATCAATACGGCATCCAAGCGCCCAACCGCCGTTCTTGTCGGTACAGTTGTTTACAAAGCCTTTCTTGCAGAAGAAACACTCGCCGCAAAAGGTCTCCACGTTGACCGTAACTCTGTCGCCGGGTTTAAGGTGCTTGACCGCAGAGCCGACTTCTTCAACGATGCCGACCATCTCGTGGCCGACAGTGATTCCTTCCACCGCTCTTGGCACGCTACCGTGCTTGATGTGCAGGTCACTTGAACAGATGCTCGCCAGCGTGACTTTGACAATGGCATCCCTCTCGTGCTGTATCGTCGGCTTGGGCTTTTCAAGCAAGCCGAATTTTCCTTTAGATATGTATGTATATGTCAGCATATTATCTCACTTTCCCCAAAAAGGACATCTCTTACCGATGCACTGATTGTTCTGTGCGGAATGGGTGCATTTGATCTCGCCAAGCTCCATTTCCACTCCGAGGTATTCACTTGCAAACTCCACGGCTTTAATGATGGCAAGGTAGGAATCGCGCTTACAGCAACGAGGGCCGCCGATCTCACCGATAGCGCCAAGAGCCGCGGAGGTCATCTTATTTGACAAGCCCCATGCCTCATTTGCAAGTGGAGTGGAGCCCGTGACGATGGATACGAACATTCCTGCACTCACACCTGCGCCGCAAGCTCCCCAGAATCCGCAAGCACCGCCGGGAACTTTCTTTCCGCGCGCCTGCATCTCTGAAAGTGCTTTCACAAGGTCAATATCACCGCCTGCGTTTTTATACGCGGTAAGCAATGCCGAGCCTACCATCACGTGATGCTCGGGGCCGTGCATATGGCAAAACGGCAGAGCCATCAGCTTCTGAATGATCTCGACGGGATTCTTCGAGCTTTCCGCAAGGCACACGCCGATGATGCTGTCCATTCCTTGTGTGTGGCATTCGTTGCATATGTAATGGCCGTTCTCGCAGACCGTCTTGCTGTTCTCTTTTTTGTGGCAAATGGCACACTCCATCAGTTCGTCGTGTTCCAAATATTTCAGCGGCGCACCGCAGATCAAGCATTCGTCTTTCATCTTCATTTCCTCTTATATTTTAAAACAAGATTTCCGTTTTCATTTTCAGCCTTGACTAGCTCAAAGTTAGCAATATCCGCATCCATAAACAGCGGCTTGCTGTCCTTGCCTGCCACCGTGGGAGCAACGACAAGGCTGAGCTCATCCACCGCTCCTGCTCGTTCAAACGCGCCATTGATAATACTACCGCCCTCAAGAAGCAGAGTATTACAGCCGATGATATTCTTCAGCTTGAACAAAGCAAGCTCCACGTCAATGGAGTTCTCACCCGCAAAAATGTACGGAATCTCCATGGATTCCAAGTAGCCGAGATAGCGTTCATCCACATCCTCGGACAGAACCTCAATGATCTGCGCGCCGTCATAGCCGGGGTCTCCGTCAGGATCGATGATCTTATTCGATTTCCAACCGAGCTTGCCGTGGGTATCAAAAGCAATCGCATAGAATCCGCTGAGATCGTCGCCGATGCAATCCATCTTCTTGCCTATACCGTGGCGCACGGGTTCGTACTGACTCAAATCGGGATACCAACCGCCCGTGAAGCTCCCTTCCATTGTCACGTGTCCGCAGATGAAACCGTCGGCTTTCAACTCGCGGTTGAGGCAATAATAAATATCCGTTGCACCGGCACACTTGGGCTGAAACAGGAAGTCGCCCGTGACCTTGCCGTCAATGCTGGTTACCATGTGGCAAATGATATATGGTCTGTTCATATTGAAATCCTCTTTTCTTTGTCTTCTGCGGTCAAAAAATTGACCCGCGAATTAAGTTTCGATCTCGCCCTTCCAATCAAGGATGCCGCCGAACTCCACGATATTCGTATAACCGAGTTTGACCAGCTTTTCAGCAGCCTCTTTACTGCGTCGGCCGCTACGGCAGTACACCATAATGAGCTGATTTTTATCGGGCAGTTCGGGGATCTCGGCCATGCCGATGGTTTCGTTTGGAACATTGATGGCGTTTGGGATATGACCTGCGGCAAACTCATCGGGGCGACGCACATCGAGGATGATATAACCGCTCTCGCTCTCCATAATTGCAACCGCCTCGTCCATAGTGATCTGACGGTAGGTGTTAGGTTGATGATTGCTTGTACCCGCGCATCCCGTAAACATAAGCGCGGATAATAATATCGGTATCAGTTTTTTCATAATCTATCTCCTTTTGAGCTATCGCGCAATATCATTAACAAGAATAGTATACCACAAAACGCTTCTGCTTTCAACAGATTTCTGCAAATATGCCGCATCAAGCTCAAGTGTAACAACGTTTTCGATCAACTTATTGACAAACTCTTCAATTTGTGGTATAATATATCGCACATAAGGGAATGAGGCTCTCCCTGAATTTTATTCGAACCGCTTTGATGCTGATGGCTTCTGCAACTATGGCAGAACTGTCGGCTTTTTTGTTTACTTGGCACTTTTGGAGGTATCTATGCTCACTTCACTCGCGCTCATTTTTCTCATTGGACTGTCCCTTGCCGCCATTTTCGGCAAGCTCAAATTACCGCGGCTTGTCGGTATGCTGCTGACGGGCATTTTGCTTGGTCCTTTCGTTTTGGATCTGCTTGATCCGCAGATACTCGGAATCTCCGCCGAGCTTCGCAGAATGGCTCTTGTAATTATTCTGATCAAGGCGGGGCTTTCGCTGAATTTCTCCGACCTCAAAAAAGTCGGCAGACCTGCGCTTTTGATGTCATTTTTGCCCGCCGCCCTTGAGATTACGGCGTTTCTCATATTCGCACCGATGCTTCTCGGTGTTTCGCGGACGGAGGCACTCCTGATGGGATCGGTGCTTGCCGCCGTATCCCCTGCGGTGGTCGTGCCGAGAATGGTCGCGCTGATGGACGAGGGACGGGGAACAGACAAGAAGATCCCTCAACTCATTCTTGCGGGTGCGTCGCTTGACGATATCTTCGTGATCGTGCTGTTCACGGCTTTCCTCGGCATCAACACGGGGGACGGTGTGGGAGCAATGACATTCCTGGACATTCCCGTTTCCATTGCGCTTGGGATCGCGCTCGGCGCGCTGGTCGGAATCGCCGCGGCGTATCTGTTTGAGATATTTCATCGCAAGGGGTGGACGATCCGAAGCACACTCAAAACCGTTCTTTTGCTTGGAATTTCTTTTCTTTTGCTTGCTATCGAGGGGTGGCTTGAGGGCACGCTTGCCTTGTCCGGGCTTCTTGCCATTATGAGTATGGCAATGATCTATGCGATGCAAACGAAAGCGGAGGTTGTGAATCGTTTGAAAGATAAATACGGAAAGCTGTGGCTTGCCGCAGAGGTGCTTTTGTTCGTACTTGTGGGCGCAGCAGTAGATATTCGATACACCTTGTCGGCGGGACTTGGTGCGGTAGCGATGATCTTTGTCGGCCTTGCCTTCCGATCGGTCGGTGTGTTCCTCTGCCTGCTCGGAACAAATCTCAACAAAAAAGAACGTTTCTATGCCGTCTTTGCCTATCTGCCCAAAGCAACCGTGCAAGCCGCCATCGGTGCCGTTCCGCTTTCTATGGGACTGCCGTGTGGCAATATCATTCTGTCGGTTGCCGTTCTCGCCATTCTAATCACCGCCCCCCTCGGCGCGGTATTGATGGACTCGACGAAAAATCATTTTCTTCAATAATTAAGATTGCCGATGAGGTTTCTTTCGATTCCCCATCGGCGTTTTTATTACTCGATCCCCGGCTCAGCTATCGTTTGGGGATCAGCGCATTCGCGCTGTTTACTCGACAGTTATAATACGCGTCAAAATTGTTTTCAGCTTTTTATCCGTATTGCCCGATTGATCCGGGTAATAGAAATCGGAATACGCTATGATGGCTTGGTTCGGGCCGATCGGTTTCAGATCCACGTTACAGCAAGAGCCCGCCCACTGATGGAAATTCGGTCGCTCGGGAGGATTATTCATAAGATGGCTTCTGTCGTCCGGGGTCATAATCTCAATCGGAGCTTCCCATTCCACGCCCGAGGGATCTTCGGTTGCGCGCAGATAAATACCCGGTCTTCCGTATGCCGCCAAAGTAACGCCGCAATCAAGCTTCACTAAATTGGGTAGCACACCGCATTTGTCGAATTCTTCGGGCTCCGAGAATGTTTTACCCCCATCTGTGGAGCGCGCAAAATACATGGTATTCCACTCCGGACCGCCAAGGAACACACTTGTTGCCCTGAGAAGCACAATCATAGAACCGTCATCCATAATTTCCAAAGCGGTTTCCGAGAATCCGTCACACATATACGCTGTCGGGTGCTTGGTGGTGTTCGGGATATACGGAATATATCCCACAAGCTCAAAGGTATGTCCGTTATCGGATGATTTATAAAGGAGGGAGGCACTGCACACGTCAACACCACCGTTGTAAGGATTCAGGTGCGCACCGGTATAAGATGTGATCCAGATGTTCCCCGCTTTATCCGTGCGGAATCCGCGTCCATAGGGGCAGAACGGTGCCATAACGAAGTCCTCTTTTCTAAGGACACCGCGCACCGACATATGCGGATGAACCACCTTGACCTTTTCTTCCGCGCTAGCCGATTCCCCCGCTTTGGTTCTGTAACCGATCCATTCCTTCTTTGAATATTCATCGGGAAGAGTTTCCATATCGTAAATGTAATTCGATTGTCCGAAAATATCTATATACATAAACTGCGGATACGGCCAGCTTCCGTCGGCTTCTTTTGTGATCTTATCGCTTGGAAGCCTCTGCGTTACGATCCTTGCCGGTTTAAGCTCCGAGATCTTGCAGGAAAGACCTGTTCTCAGCGGGAAATGCAGTCTGTCACCGTTTGGTAGGAGGTGACCCACTTCTGCTTCGCGCATATATGTCTTTCTTTCCCAGGTCAAACCGTTATCTTTGGAAACACACCAAACGTCTTTATTCCGTCCAAACTCTGCCCAATTATCATCGGCATCGTGGGTTTTGATAGCCAAGGATCCGTCTTCGCATTTAAAAATCTCGGGAAATTGCACCTGACCCCAATAGCTATCCTCATATGCGGGTCCCTGATAGACCACTCTTTCTTTGCTGATATTTATCTTCATTTTTATTCTCCTGATAACTGTGCCTCGTTTCTTCGAATATCTGCAAAAACAGTATCAAAGAACTTACGCTTATGCACCCAAAATGGCTCGGTATCTCTTCCGAAATGTACTCTGTTGGAAAGCAATATACAGTATATTTTAGTCTCACGGTCTACGTAAAGATAAGTTCCCGTAAAGCCGGAATGGCCATAGCTACCACGCGACATATTGGCACCTCCGGGGTATACCGCTTCACGAAACATATGAAACCCGAGGCCGCGCGCGGAATCGGATATACCCTCAGTATAATCGGTTACTGCAAGATCAAAGGTACTCTTTTTAAGATATCCTTTTGCTTCGCAAGAAAGGAGGGCGGCAAATTTTATACAGTCATCAAGTGTGGAAAACAGTCCTGCATTACCCGACACACCGCCGATTGAATGAGCGTTTTCATCGTGTACGTGGCCGCAAATATATTCATCGGACTCTTTCTCCTTTTCGGTGGAAGCACATATACGACCGATAGGAGGACAATAGCATGTATCATGCATTCCAATAGGCTCAAACACCTCTCTTTGCACGATTTTATCAAGAGATTCTCCACATATCTTTTCGAGTATTCTGCCCAAAACAATATATCCCATACAGCTGTATATAACGGTACTTCCGGTGGGAGCAGCAAGAGGTCTTTCCAGGATCACTCTTACAGCATCACGGGGATCGATGTTCATTTTCCACATATGGAAAAATGCCGCGATTCCTGAGGTATGAGTCATAAGCTGAAATATAGTAATATCTTCTTTACCGTAGCATTCACTAAAGAAATCGCCTATCTTGTCGGTTAAGTGAAGTTTACCTTGATCGATCAATCGGAGAGCAGCCATTGAGGTTCCCATCAACTTGCTAAGTGATGCCATATCGAAAAGTGTGTTCTCCGTTATAGGAAGAAGCGAAGGAAAGACAGTTCGATTTCCGCCTATTGCACGGAAAAAGATCTCATCACCCCTACCTACTGCAGCAGCATAGCATGGGAATGCCCCTTCTGCGACACCTGCATCTAAAAGTTTCTTCCAATATTGAGTATTGATATCATTTAGATTTGCAAATTTCATTTTTACGCCTCCATCTCATAACAAGGTAACTGAAAAACCATTATCCTCTCTCGCAAATCGTCGCCTTCAAACAGATCACCGCAATCTATCTCATCATAAAATTCAAGCTCGTCCACGGTCATAAGGTAGCACATAAATTCATCGGACGGATAATAGAAAAACAAAAGTATCTCCCTCGGGTCTGCGTACCAGGACTCGATGATCCTTGCCATCACTTTGCGCAGGATCTCAACAGAAAAGGGATTAAAGAAATAGCATCGGTTGACCTCGGGTGGGACCTCATATTCTTCCGCGCGGGTCAAAACGAAGTCTGCCTTTGCTTTTTGGACGGCTGTCTTACGGTTTTCGAGCGCACTTTGGTAAATATCTTCATCGTATTCAATTCCGATTGTCTCGGCTTTTGTTCGATAGGACAGAAAGAATCCGACTCTTCCCTTCCCGCAGCCGTAATCGAGAACTACATCGTCTTTGCCGAAAAGCTCGGTGCTTGCCAGGCGTTCGAGAACACTATAAGGCGTGGGCTCATACGGGTAACGGTATTCGTCCGAGTTCGTATCATCGCGCCCGACGGTTTTGATTTGAAGGAGCTTGTCCCATGAATTTTCTTTATCTGTCATTTTTCGATCCTAACATCTGATAAGCAACAATGTGCTCTTCCTTTTTTATAAAACGTACAATTACTTTTATGTAATTCATTATACCATATTATATCGTATTTTTCAACCTTAGTTACAGAAAAAGACTGCACGCGCGGTGCAGCCTTTGTTTTTTTATAAAGTCTTTTCAATATACAAAGTATCGTATTGTTTGAGTTTGATGTTCCTGACGCTGACACGAACCTTGGTCATAAAATGCTTTTCATCGATCCGATAAGCGGTATATCCTCTGCCGAGGTTAGTTTTGATCTCCTTTTCCACGCCAATGTTGGTGATGAGAATTCCACGCTCGCATCCGTTGGTTGCCGCCATTGCATATAATCCGTCGCCGAGATCACCGGTAATTTCAACCTGATTTTCCATTGCATAGAGCTTACCGAACGCCTTGAAAGAATAATATGTACAGTATGGCTCATAGGTCATCGGATTGAACAGACCGCCATAAACACTGATTCCGACACGCGCATCATAGTAACACATCATCGACATTTTCGTTTCGTGCATCGCCATCATCATTGCCGCAACGTCAGCGGATGCCTTTGTCGTGCCGCGCGTTTCGCGTGTGCGATCGGTGTTCCATTCATTGAGATGGATCTCAATATCGGGATATCCGGCATCGGAAAGCAATTTTTCCGTATATTTCTGAATATCTCCTGTGCGTTTGACATCCATATAGCTGTGATGCGAAAAGAAATCAAAAGGAAGATTATCGCGTTTTACGCGTTCGAGGAAGCCGAGGAAATACTTGGTGTGATAGATCGCGCGCGCTTCCCAATGAGTGATCTCATGAGGCTGTCGATATTTTTCCTCTTCTTGCATATAGCCAACGTAAAGCCCCGTGCTTGCATAGCCACCAATCTTGATGCTATCACCGAAGCACTCACGCAAATGCTTTGAAGCTACTACATAAAGCTCATAATACTCCTCAGCCGTGCCCTTAAACATATTGTTAAGTTCGATTGATTCCTCATTATCGGGCTCGTTCCAGATCTCCCAATACTTGATGCCAAAATGAAAGCCGTTCGCCCAACCTTCGTTGTAGTGACGGATGACGTGCTCGCAGATACGCGCCCACTTTGCGGGATCCTTGGGCGGAAAAACGCGGTACGCCTTGACCATATGCGCATTTTCTATCGTTACGCCAAGGCGGAAATAAGGCTCGACCTTTGCGGCGACCATTTTGGAAATAAGCTCATCGGTGAAGGCAAAATCGTAAGAATCGGGATCGTTTTCGTCCGCATCAAAATCACGGAAAAGGTTGGGAATATCTACAAAAACATTGCTCGCATAGCACCCACCCGTATCGTGCAACCGCGAATAAGGAATATTCGCCTCGGTAAGATAATGAAACATATCATCCTCAACACCATTATTACCAAGTTCAACGGGGGGCTGACCGACTGCGTGCATCGGCTTGATCTTACCTATTATTTTTTCAAAATTAAAATTCAGTTCCATTTTATCTTCCTTCGCAATACTGATTTTATTAATTCAGCTAATTAATTATATCATATAATCATATATATTTCAATGCATTTCATAAAAAAGGCGACATTTCTGCCGCCTTATTTTCATCTTTTTTTATAAACCACAAGCTCCGGGTTCTCTCCGTTTGTTTCATAGGTGCAAACAAGAAGAAAATCCATACTTGCCGCGAGTCCGAAGCAACGATCACCGTCAAATTTGGATTCAAGTTGATAACCGAGATAGGTTGCGTTATCGTCAAGGAATTTCACCTTCTGCCCGTTCGGGAGCGTATATTCGAGGTTGATATAGCCACCGACAAGGAAGTTCAGCGTTTTGAGTTCGGGCATTCCCTCTATGTGCAGATCGTTAAATTCGCAGACAAGCTGCTGCTTGAATTCCTCAAACTTCGCGTCACCGCCGACCTCAGCGTAGCGTTTCCAGTAATTGAGCTTCGGGAGTTGCTCTTCTAAATAAGCTCGCGCCTGCTCGGGCGGCCAATTTTCGTTTGACGTGTGATTCACCAGGAAATCTGTCAACTCCTCAAGGCTCGTGTAGCAGAAATTGCCGTCGGCATAGCACCACTTGCAGTATTCCTCGTTAAAAAATCCGTCGATCTCACGGCTTATGTCGTGATCCTCGAGTGGCATTCCGCAACATTGGCAGATCAGCTTTCTCGGCGAGCCGAGAAGTGTATTGATCGACACGTCAAAAAGCTTTGAGAGAAGCTTGAGAGTTTCGGTGTTGGGGACCGTATCGCCGTTTTCCCAGCGCGAAACTGCCTGTCTTGTCACGAAAACTTTCTCCGCAAGTTCTTCCTGCGAAAGTCCTTTTTTAGTTCTGAGTTCAAGAATAATATCCTTTGTTTCCATAATTTCACCGCCTTGGTTCAAGATGATTATATTATATCAGATTTCCGCTAAAATAGCAAGCAACTCGCTGTTGCTACACGCTTTGCCGCTTTTGCTGCAGCATTTCATTGAGCTTTGCCGTGTTTCGCTTGATTATAGAATAAATTATTGCCCAAATCACGATATAGCCAACAACAAAAATTGCCGAAAAGACTATGATCGGTATTACGCCGAAATCAAGCCAATCGTTGATCAGATAGGTTCCAAGGTAGCTGACGTACAAGACGCTTCCGTGGATGAGGATCGCCATCAATAAGGGCAAGCGTTCGATTTGATAAAGCGCGTTCATTCCACCCGCAAGGAAGGCAAGAGCAGTCAAGGAAACTATTCCTATGCAGACTTGATTCACGGTCAAAATTTCAACTTCAGCCACCTGCTGCAGAATCATATAGATGATCGCCCAAACGATCGGGCCGATGCCGGAAGCTATCGCGCCTCGGCGCAAAAATTCCAAAACAAACCTTTTCATAGTCCTTCATACCTCCTTCTGATCTCCGAAAAGCAACGCCTTGAAACGTAATCCCGATAGCCGCACGCAAAAACCGCATTTATACCGCCGCTGAATGCCGCGTCAAAGCGTTTTATGCTATGTTCGTTTGCGATGGTGGACTTATTGATACGTATAAAATATGAGGGCAAGACCTCCTCGAGATCACGAAGTCTTTCTTTGAGCGTATAGCGGTTGCCGCTCGTATCAATGGCGACCACCTTTCTGTCAAGAACGGTGATGCACTCTATCTCGCAGAATGGGAGTCTTCGCATTTCGTCGTCCTTGTATCCAAAAATGCAATCCGCACCCGAAAATCCGCGAACAAGATTTTCAATCTGCCCGGTCAATGCGGACGGGGCGTGAACGATCGCAATTATCTCTTCCTCTGCGTCCTTGTCAATAATGAGTTTATACTTCATTTTCAAAAATCCTTACTGTTTCTTCATTTGGCGGAGGAAGCAGAAGACCGCAACCGCCGTTACAACAAAGCTATATAAAAGAATCGGCAAAATATGTGAGATCGCGAGCTCGATATCTCCGCTGAACAATGCTTTTTCCATTTCGACGGAGTGAATGAATGGGAGCGCATTCGCGATCTTCTCAAACGCTCCACCCACGAGCTTAAGATCAAACCACACGCCCGAAAGCCACGCGGAGAGATTTGTAAGCAGCGCTCCGCAAATACCGCCGACTTGCTTGACCCCGAGGATACTACCGCAGAGAAGCCCGAGTGCGATATTGAAGACCGCCATCGGGATCATTCCGACAACGGCATAAATGATATTCACGCTGACGGTCAGCCCCAAGGGGATCGCTGCGAGATAGCAGATCAGTGTCTGTCCGAGTGCTATGGGCAGAAGTGGAAGCATATAGCCAAAGATAAAATCAAATCCCGTGAGAGGCGTTGTATACAGTCTTTGCAAGAGCGCGCTTTCGCGGTCTTTTGCAACCAAGGTTGCCGAAAACAACGTCATAAATGACAGACCAAACACGGTAATACCGGGAGTCAGCGTGTCGATTTCAAACATACTGACTGGAATATTTTTCTGAATTGTGCTGAGAAGGAAAAGCAGAACGAGCGGAAATCCAAGTCCGAAGCCGAGATTTATCGGGTCGCGCAGGATCTCCTTTGAGCATCTTTTGGCAAAAGTCAGCATTCTCATATCGCGCCCTCCTTTACGATAGCAACAAATGCAGATTCAAAATCGTCCGTTCCCGCCATCGCGTTCAGCTCCGCTACAGTTCCCACGGCAAGAAGTCTTCCGTTCTTCATAATGCCTATGCGATCAGAAAGCGCCTCGGCTTCTTCCATATAATGCGTCGTCAGAATGATCGTCACTTTGCCCTTCAAAGCGCGGATCGCATCCCAAAGCTCGTGCCTTGCAATAACGTCAAGTCCGAGCGTGGGTTCATCCAAAAATAGGATTTTAGGTTCGCTGATCAGAGCCATCGCAATGCTGACTCGGCGTTGCCAACCGCCCGAGAGCTTACCTGCTTTTCTATTTAAAACATTATCCAAAGCAAATTGCTCCGCAAGTTGTGCAACCTTAGCCGCGACCTTTTCCTTTGAGAATCCGTGGATACCGCAGATCAGCTCAAGGTTTTCCTTTACCGAAAGATTGGGCGCGACTGCAGTTTCCTGAGGTGATACACCTATCAGACGCTTCACCTTTTCGGATTCCTTCGTAACGCTGTATCCACCCACAATGGCATCACCGTCCGTGGGCTTTGTCAAGCAGGAAAGCATCTTGATAGTCGTGGTCTTCCCCGCTCCGTTTATGCCAAGCAGAGAAAACAACTCGCCTTGGTGTATTTCCAGATTCAGCTTATCCATGGCGGTTATATTTTTGTACCGCTTGACAAGCCCGATAGTTTTTATCTCGTGCATTAATATTATCCTCCGTTTTTATCTGATAATATTATATCATACAAAAACGGAGAAATGTTGATTTTTGTCTGTTCGGTCATTTTCCGTGCCTCATCGGTTTTGCAAAGAACCCTCGCTCATTTTCTGAGCGAGGGACTTTTGGTTTATTTAATAAAGAAAACCACTATGGCACAAACAAATATAAATGCCGCCACGCCAAGACTGAAATAAGCAACCTTGCGGCTGTTATTCCATTGCATATAGGCTTGGCAAAGCATAGTTACACCCATAAGCGGCATACTGATATTGATTGCTTGATTCCAAATATCAAATATCTGTAAAACAGCCAAAACAACGACAGCCAGGCTTGAAATAATTGATATAACGAATACAAACTTATGTAATGCGGATACTTCTTTCATTTTATATAACCCCGACTTTTTATTTATAATGTTTGTCGAACTAAATGTCAATCCCCGCGCGGTGGGCTTGGTCTTCTTGCTTGTCCTTGGGGATGCGATAGAGTTTACCGTTCTTCATCAGCTTTGCGCCCGTTTGGTGGTATGAAAAGCCTACGCCCGCGCGGATGCATTGCTCACGGATGTTGAGCACCCAATCGTAATCGCAAATTCTCGCATCATCACCCGATTCACCGCCTACCGAGACCGACTTTATCTCGGGCGTCAAATATTTCGACAGATCGATCCGCTCAAGAAGCGGTTCGCAGACGATCACCTTGGTTTTTATCGGAAGCTTTAAATAGATCGGGAGTCTGTAATCAGCCATTTTCTGATTTTCGGTCGTCACCGCGATAGTGACGTGATCGTAGCCTTCGCCCCAATCTTCGGGTTTGCACATATCAAAACGATCAATGCGCTTGGTTATGATGAAGAAACGGCAATCACTGCGTTCCTTGATGATCTTCCAGACTTCCCGCCTCCACCCGTCGGCTTCCTCCAAAAAGAAATCCGAGGTAAAGCAAGTGTAGAACAGAGTCCCCGCGGGGTATTTGTATTCCTTGCTTCTGTTTTTCGCGATCGGCAAATTGAAGGAGGAGATGTTCTTTTTGATCTCGCTCGCATCTTTGTCGATTCGCGAATCGATGCGATATACGTAACAATGGCGACATCCCTCGCTGAGCTTTTTGCATCCGTGCCAAGGATTCCAACGCATTTCGGAACACTCCCCTTTCGGTAGTTTTCTTAATTGTATTTTATCAAAACCAAGTTAATTAAAAACGTACTTATCCATTCTCTCAAACGCTTCCTTGACTCTTGAAAGAGGCAGGGCGAGGTTGAGGCGGATGTGGTTGGTGCCGCCGTGTTGACGGCCGTCCTGCCATGCTACGCCAACGTCCCAGCCCATTTTTAGGAGCTCGTCGAGCGTCTTGCCGTGGTCGCGGAGCCATTCGGAGCAATCGAGGAATACCATATACGTTCCCTGCGGCTTTGCGGCGCTGATGCCCTTGAAGTGCGCGTTTATGTAATCGCAAGCATAATCGGCATTGGCGGTCAAAGTTTCGCATAGCTCATCGACCCACTCGTAGCCCTCGGACTTATACGCGCCGATGAGGGCGTACATCGAGAGCATATTCATCGAATTATAGTGAGAAAGCGAGGATTCCTTGTTTACTCGGTCGCGCAGACGTTTGTTGTAGATTATGTGATACGAACCGATAAGTCCCGCAAGGTTAAAGGTCTTTGACGGCGCATAAAGCGCAACGGTTCTGTTCTTTGCATCCTCGCTTATCGACTGCGTCGGAATGTGCTTGTGTCCGCCGAGGATGATGTCCGACCAGATCTCGTCGGAAACGACGTAGACGTCGTGCTTCTTGTAGATTTCCATCGCCTTTTCGATCTCCCAGTGCTCCCAAACGCGTCCCGTCGGGTTGTGGGGTGAGCAGAAGAGCGCGGCGTGGATGTTGTTTTCGACGATCTTGCGCTCCATATCCTCGAAATCCATACGCCAGATGCCGTCCGAGTCGCGGTAAAGCTGGGAAAGGACGATATTGTATCCGCTGTTTTTGAGCGAGCCCGAAAAGCCCATATATATCGGCCCGTGGACAAGAACGCTGTCGCCGCGCGAACAGAATGTGTTCATCGCCGAGATCATACCGCCGAGAACGCCGTTTTCGTAGCCGATATGCTCGGGTGCGAGTCCCTTGACACCGTTGCGAGTCGATTGCCACTTGATGATCGAATCGAAATACTCTGCGCGCGGTTCAAAGTAGCCAAATGCGGGATGCTCGATACGCTCGCGGATAGCCTCGCATACGGTCGGCACGGTCGGAAAATTCATATCGGCGACCCACATCGGGATCACGTCGAAGCCTTCTTTCGGCAGATCGGGAGTCCAGTCCTTGCCGAGTTCATCAACCGCAAGCGCATCGCGCCCGCGCCTGTCCATTATAGATTCAAAATCGTATTTCATTTATTGGTCCTCTTTATTTATTCGTCGCGTTTATGATAAAAATCATACGGAGATTACACTTTTTTGTTATTTTATTTCTCCCGAAGGTGGATCGATCAAGGCATCGTAGCCGATCGGTTTGCCCATTACAGGATATCCGGTTTCGTCAAATTCGACCTTTTGGATATGACAATAGCGTTCTGCATATGTAACGGTGTCATTGGAGAGGAGCATTCCGTGGTAAACGCACCAGACCTCGCTTCCGTCGGGCGAGCGGAAAAACGATGCGTGGCCGGGACCGTAAACCTCGTTTCCGTATGTCAGCAGAGGTTCGGGATGCTTTTTCCAGCTCTTTGCGGAGCAGAGGTCGCCGCCCGTGTATTCAAGAACGCCGAGTGCGTAATGATTGGACCAGCATCCGTTTGCGGAATAAATTAAAAACAGTCTGCCGTTGTTTTCAAGGAAGAATGCCCCCTCAAGGATCGCCTTGGTGCCTACGTAAGGTTCAACAAGCTCCCAATCCAGTTCAGCATAGGCTACGGTCGTGCCGTTATAACAGGTATAGGGGTCCTTCATCTTGGCAATATCAAGGACTTGGCCTTTTCGGGAATCGACTCGGGAATAACACATATACTGCGTGCCGTCGGGGGCTGTGTATACCGTGGGGTCGATGCTGAAAATGTCATATGCGGGTCTGCCTTTGAATTCCCATTCGCCAAAAGGATCGGAGGTAAGGGAGGCGAGGACGAAAACGCGCTTTTCTCCCGGGTCCTTTGTTATTCGGCTGCTTGTGTATATGTACCAGAGTCCGTCGGGACCACGGTGCATTTCGGGCGCCCAGATATCACCCCAAACGGAGTTTTCACCCGTGGCGCGGTAAATAACCTTTGATTCACCTTCAAGGAGAAGGTCTGCCACGTGCTTACTGCGATAGATCTCAACGCGGTCGCCTTGCGTATGGAGTCCGTAATAGTATCCCGTTTCTTGGTCAAATGTAATAAAGGGATCGGGCGCATCGAAAGGCGAGATCGGATTATTAAACTGCTCGGTATTATACTCGATCTGAGCGGTCGTCTCGACCACGGCAGACGTTTCGATTGGATCTACCGGCTGTTCGGACTCTGAATTGCAAGAAACCAACGATGTCGGGAGTATAAACGCAACTATGATCGCGAGTGAATAAATATATTTTTTCATTATTCAAAAAATCCTTTCCGTGCAATTATCAGTGAGGCAGAATATATTAGGGTCATATCAATACGCCGTTGCAATGATCCACCTCGTGCTGGATGATCTGCGCCGTCCAGCCGGTATATGTCTTGATTCTGGTCTGCATTTCTGCGGTTTGATACTTCACCTTAATTGATCTATAGCGTTTGCAAGGACGCGGACCGCCAAGGAGCGAGAGGCAGCTTTCCTCTGTGTCATACGCGCCGTCCTTTTTGATGATCTCGGGATTGAACATCAGCGTATAGGCAGGTGTTTTTCCGCTTTCGTCAAGAAAGGCGATGATGCGCTTGCGAACGCCGATCATATTCGCCGCCATACCGACGCAAGTTTCTTTATGCGCCATAAGCGTTTTGAGCAGGTCGTTTGCGACCGAAATATCCTCTTTAGTGGCGATCTCCGACCTTCCGCCGAGGAAGATGGGATCGTGCATAAGTTCTTTAATCATTGGAAAGCCTTGTCAAAAACAGCTTTAACGTGCGCCTTCTGCTCTTCTGTCAACGGGGAGAAGGGCTCGCGGGAGAGAGGTAGGATGTCGAGTCCCTGAAGACTCATTATGTACTTAGTCGCCGCGATCAGAGAGGTTGTTGAAATGATTGCCTCGGTTATCGAGTTGAGGCGGTGGATGATATCAAGCGCCTCGGCATTTTTGCCATCCTTGAACAGTCTTCTTGCCTCGATGTATTTGTCTGCGTAATAGTTATACGTTGTGCCGATCGCGCCGTGCGAACCGACAGCCGCGCCCGCAAGGAAGGCTTCATCACAGCCCGTGTAGAATTTCTTATCGGGGCAGGAGTGGATGAGTCGCTCAAGGAAATAGAAATTCTGACCCGTGTACTTAACCGCGGTGATCTTCTCATCCTCGAGAAGCTCTTTCATCTCTGCAAGAGAATAATCACGCGCCTGTGCGGCGTTGTAGATCATAAGCTCAAGCTCGGTCGCGTGGGCGATCTTGCGGAAATATTCCTTGATCTGCGGGAAGGTATAGCCGAAATAATAGGGTGCAACAGCCGAAAGCATATTTGCACCAACGCTTGCCGCGTGTTTTGCAAGCTCGACAGATTCCGCAGTTGACTGCGAGCCGACGTGTGCGATGACCTCTTTGCCGTCCGCATTTGCGATGACGACCTCAAGACAACGCTTTCTTTCCTCTGTTGTCAAAAGACAAAATTCCGAGGTTCCGCCGCAAGCGTAGATACCGTCCGCGCCCTTTGCAAGCACGAATCTTGTCGCCTTGGCAAGCACTTCATAATCAACCTCGCCGTTTTCCTTGAAGGGTGTAATAAGTGGTACGTAGATTCCTGTTTTCATTGTTTTTTTCTCCTTTATTTTTCATCAAGCGTCCAGCCGTGATCGCCGTGGTAAATCATAAGTTTCGTCATGCCGCCGTCTATGCAGATGTTTTCACCCGTGATGAATCCTGCCATATTCGAGCAGAGATAGAGCACCATATTGGCAATATCAGGCGGATTTCCGACCCTTCCCACGGGTTGTTGGGTAGCGTCCGCGCCCTGATAAACCGTATAGTTCGTATCGATCCAACCGGGTGAGATAGAGTTGACTCGCACTTTGCCCGCTAAGCTTACTGCAAGCGCGTGTGTCAGCGCGGAAATACCTCCCTTTGCCGCTGTGTAGCTTTCGGTATTCGGCTGACTCATTCTGTCGCGCGAGGACGAAATATTGACGATGCTTGCTCCCTCGGCAAAATGGGGCGCGAAAAGCTTTGAAAGGTAAAACGGAGCGGTAACACCAACCTTCAAAGCGTATTCAAAATCCTCATAACCTCCGCCATTGATACCGCACATTTTCGGTGCGGCGTTGTTTATCAGATAATCAACCTTGCCATAATCGGCAATGACTTTTTCTGCGAACCTTTCAAGCGTGGCTTTATCCGAAAGATCACCGACGAAATAATCGTTTTCGAGCAGATCAATGACGCAAACGTGAGCACCTGCCTCGCGGAATTTCTCACAAATACATTTACCTATTCCTCTTGCTCCGCCCGTAACAACGGCGACTTTATCTTTGAAATCAAACATATTTTTACTCCGTAAATCCAAAATGCTTTGCGAGTATATCGCAAACTTCTTCTCTGCTATCGATGCAGTTATCCTCACGAACGACAGTGAAAAATCCGCTGTTTGCGTATTCGTCGTAATGCTCTTTACTGTTTATCATTGCGAGTCCTTGACGGTAGTTTTCCATCACTGAAACGGGATCGTCGCAAGAATCGATTACATTCAAAAGAAACTGCTTATCGGGATCGCTGCGGTCGAAGAAACGCTCAACGCTCATCGACTGCGGCGAGATCATCACCGCAACGTGGTTGTAATCCGAAATTTCTTTGAGCAGATCGATTGGAATATTCGTATCAACTATAACCTTTTGATCTTGCGATATTGCAATCAGCTCCGGGACTTCAAACTCAGCCGCTTCGCGACCGACGGCATATATCCATCGTTCATATTCCTCGGGCGGGCGGGTGACAAACTCCCGCCAATCGGTGAGCTGACGATTATAGCAGAGGTCGGGGTGCGTTTCGGGCGTTGCAACACGCTCGGATACCGCCATATGGTAATTCTCGCCGCATTCGGTCAAGCCGTATCGCTCGGCAAGCATTTTTACCATAGTAGATTTTCCCGCATAGGCAGTTCCCGTGATGAAATATACGTTTTTGAGATAGTGCTTTAAGATGTTATTTTCGATCTTCATTCTTTTTCCTCATTGCGAAGAATTGTTTTCATCGTCCAAGCAAGATACACCGCATACGCGGATGTAATGGCGGTTAGCAAAAGAGCGAAAATTATTCGCATTTCATTTGTTGCTCCAGCCTCGTTTGCAAATACGCTCAGCGCATTGAAAAGTCCGTGAATGACGATACATCCCATAAGACTTTGGGTCTTACAATAGATCATCACGAACATAAATCCCGCGGCGGTTGCGTATACCACCTGAAGCAGATTCGGGATAAGCTCCGCGCCCGAACCGTTCACGAGATTTATAATATGCCCGATCCCAAAAGTCACGCTTGAAACGATAACCGCCCACTTTACGCTATCCTCACGCATAGCATTAAAAAGCAGTCCGCGGAAGATAACTTCCTCCAAAAATCCAACGCAAAACATAGAAAGTATGTAAAGCAGAGTTTCGGGCAAGCCGTAATTCATTGTCACGCCGTACCAAAGATTTGTCGTCAGCATAACCATAACGGGCAGATAATAGAGCATTGAACGCGCAGTTGCCTTTGAAGCACAAATGCCGTAAGCTTCAAACAATCCGTTTTTCTTCAAAAAAGACAGCAATATTACCGAAAGAAAAATGCCGATGGGAAGTGTTATCGATTTTTCCACTCCTATTGATGCTGAGATCGAATCTCCCGCGGACATCAGCACACAATATGCGATTATCCACGCGAGTGCAAACCATATTCGGCTTTTGTCATATAATTTTTTAAGCATTTTTCTTCCAATCTTCCTTTGTAAGAAGCAATACGTGACCCGTGCGGATCTCGCCGAGGGTGGGGAGCTCGATGCCTTCTGTGGTGTGATGATAGACAAATCCGAGCTTTTCCATTACGCGGCGGGATTTGACGTTGCCATCGTAGTGACCGCACCAAATGCGATTCATACCGAGATCCTCAAAAGCGTGACGAAGCATCTCGCGCGAGGCTTCCGGAATAAGTCCTTTGCCCCAGAAAGGCTTGCCGATCCAATATCCGAGCTCATATTCGTCATCATCCTCGGCGATGTCGTTGCGGTGCAGACCAACACTTCCGATCGGCTTGCCGTCCTCTTTCAGGCAAACCGCGTAGGTTTCTGGCGCGGAAAGCACCGTGCGAATGATCTCGCGGCTGTTTTCCACGCTCGTGTGCGGCAACCATCCCGCGGGAGGACCGACTTCGGGGTCGCTTGCGTATTTGTATAATTCCTCTGCATCATTCTCGCACCACGGGCGAAGAATGATGCGCTTTGTTTCAAGTATCATTTTAACTTGATCTTCATTCCATCCGAAAAAGCCTTGCCAACCTTTTCACCAAAGTTCCAATATGCGTGTGTTACGCTATCGTAAATGATGGGATCGAGCTTTTTCGCATCGACCTTGCCCTTTTCATCGAGGATGCTATCGTCAGCGCTGACGTTGACGATCTCGCCGATGCAGATTCCATCCTCATTGAATTTGAGAAGCTTGCACTCAACCGTCATCGGCAGTTCGTCGATGATGGGCGCGTTGACGTATTCGCTCTTGGTAGCGTGGAAACCCGCTTTTGCGAACTTATCGGGCTCGTCATTTGCCGAAACGATGCCGACGTAGTCGCAGGGAACAACTGTCTTTGCCGTGGCAAAGCTGAGGGTGAACGCCCCCGTTTTCTTGATATTTTCCGTGGTCTTGTGGTCGTCCGCAAGGCATACCATGACCAAATTTGTGTCGTAAATACCGCCCCAAGCCGCATTCATAGCGTTGGGCGAGCCGTTTTCGTCATAAGTGCCCACGATAAGCACGGGCATAGGATAAAGCCAGGTTTTGGGTCCGAAATTTTTACGCATATTAAATTCCTCCTCTGATAATTTTCTCCATAGTTTTCCCCTTCGCAAGCTCATCAACGAGCTTATCGAGATACCTCATCTCGCGCATCAGGTCTTCTTCAACATTCTCCACACGAACACCGCAGACCGTTCCCTTGATGAGTGTACGGTTTGGATTCAAGGCGGGCGCGTTTCGGAAAAAGTCGCCATAAGTGAGGTCTGTCGAAAGATATGATTCGATCTGTTCGGCAGTGTAGCCGGTGAGCCACGAAGTCAGCTCATTTACCTCCGCCCGAGTACGGTTCTTTTTCTCAGCCTTTGCAATCAGCAGAGGATAGACATTTGAAAAAAGCATATTGTAAATTCGTTCATTTCCCATATCTCTTTACGATCTCCTTTAATATTTCCTCGTCTGCGGGGCAAAAATCGTAGTCACCGATCTCGCTCGGTGTGATCCATTTGATGTCATTGTGCTCAAGCTTTTGCGGGATGCCCTCGGCTATTGTAGCATTAAACAAGGTCAGGTGCACGGTCAGATCGGGATATTCGTGGAGGACGTCCATAAATACGTCACCAACGGACAGAAGAACATCAAGCTCTTCTCTGCACTCGCGGATCAGCGCTTGTTCTTTTATTTCGCCCGCTTCGACCTTTCCGCCGACGAACTCCCAAAGAAGCCCTCTCGCCTTGTGTGCGGGGCGCTGGCAGATCATAAACTTTTCACCCTGCCAAATGAGGGCGGCAACGACTTCGGTCATATCGGTTTACCTCAAAGATATATTTATTTAATTATATCAAAAAAATATATTAATTTCAATAGTGAATCAGCAATTAAGATAATTATTTCGCACCGCCGGGAATATAATTTCAAAAAAGAACGTGAGGTGAAATTATGAAAAGATCCATTTCTATGTGGGAATTCGTAGGTTTCGGAGTTGCGGCGGCTGGAGGAACGCTGTTGCATTTTTTATATGACCTGCTCGGCGGGGCGGCGTGGATCGCGCCCTTTTCGGGCGTAAATGAATCGACTTGGGAGCATATGAAGCTGCTCTTTTGGCCGATGTTCATCTATGCCATAGTGCAGAGCTTTTTCCTCCGCGACAGAGAAGATTTTTGGTGCGTCAAGCTGCGCGGGATTCTTTTAGGACTTGCATTGATTCCCATAATCTTTTATACATACAACGGAGTTATCGAAAAATCGCCCGATTGGATAAATATTGCGATCTTTTTTATTTCCGCCGCGGTAGCATACATTTACGAAACTCGGCTGTTTAACTCGAGAAAAGTAAAGTGCAAGTCATCAAAACTCGCATTTGCGGTGCTCTGCGTGATCGCCTTGCTGTTTGTCGTTTTCACTTTCAGAACGCCTGAGATTGGCATTTTCCTCGATCCGATAACGGGTACTTACGGGATATAAAAAATCAGGATGGAGCTCCATCCTGATTTTTTATCCTTGCCATTTTTTCACCCTCTCAACCGCACGATGCCACTCATTTTGCAGACGGTTACGTTCGTCGGCGGTCATCGCGGGAGTATATCTTATTTTCACCTCAAAAAGAGATTCTGCATCCTCGATCTTTGCAATTCCTACACCAACAGCGGCGGCGAAGGCGGCTCCGCGCGCGGTTGCTTCGGTGCAGTCGGGTATCTCGATCGGGATATCAAGCATATCGGATTGAAATTGCATCAAAAACTTATCGCGCACCGCACCGCCGTCGCATCTCATTAGCGCGATGGGCGTGTCGGTGTCGTTTTCCATACACTTAACGAGGTCGGCAACCTGATATGCCATCGCTTCATCTGCGGCGCGGACGATATGTGCGCCTGAGGTGCCGCGAGTCAGACCAATCATCATTCCGCGGGCATAGGGATCGTGATGCGGCGCGCCGAGTCCGCTGAATGCGGGGACGAAATAAACGCCGCCGTTGTCCTTGACCGACAGCGCGAGATCGGAGCATTCGCTTGCCGACTTGATGATTCCGAGCCCGTCGCGAAGCCATTGTATAGCAGTTCCCGCATCGTAAACTCCGCCGTCGAGCGCAAATGTGCGCTTACCTTCGATCTGCCACGCAACGGTTGTAACGAGTCCGTTTTGCGAATATACGGGACGGTCGCCCGTGTTCATCAGCATAAAGCAACCCGTGCCATAGGTGGTTTTGAGCATTCCTTTTCTGACACATCCTTGCCCCAGAAGCGCTGCCTGCTGATCGCAAAGCATTGCACCAATAGGGGCACGGATGCCTAAAAACGCATCGGGAGCGGATATCCCGAAAATATGCGCGCTGTCGCCGATCTCGGGTAATATTTCACTATCAATGCCCAAAACGGAGCAAAGTTCGGCATCCCATTCTCCGGATTCAATGTTATAAAGCATCGTACGCGAAGCGGTCGATGAGTCCGTCTTGTGCTCCTTGCCGCCCGTCATTTTATAGAGGATCCACGCATCCATATTGCCCGCAATACCGCGGCGGCTTTCGGGAATATTTTTGATGATCCATTCTATCTTCGTCGCGCTGAAATAACTGTCGAGTGAAAGAGCTGCTTTCCGACGAAAAAGATCGCCATACTCCGCTTCAAGCTCCTCAGCACGGGAAGCCGTTCGCTTGTCTTGCCAAACAATCGCGGGATAAAACGGCTTGCCCGTTTCCTTATCCCAGATCATCGCGCTTTCGCCCTCGTGGTCGATGCCGATGGCGAGAATATCTTCGACAGATGCATTGGCATTTTTCATAGCCTCCGCCGCAGCATTCTTCACGGATTCCCATATATTCTCGGGATCGTGTTCGACCCAACCGTTTTTGGGGTAAAACTGCCCGATCTCGCAATATCCGCGCGACACGGGCGCGAGATCTTTATCAAACAGCATCGCAGTGACACCCGTGGTGCCTTGGTCTATTCCCAAAATGTATTTACTCATATCATACCTCGTTCAAAATGCGAGTTAGGATGTATTAATTATAACATATTTGATGATTCTTGTCAATCGGGTTGACCTTGTTGAGCTTTTGTGATATAATAAAGCCACAATTTTATTCGAGGTAACGACAATGGAAAATATTATCATACGAAACGAAACCGAAAAGGATTACAGAGCAGTAGAAGAACTCACCCGCGAGGCATTTTGGAACGTTTACAAGCCGGGCGCGGACGAGCATTATTTTGTTCATATGATGAGAAATCATCCCGATTTTATCCCCGAACTTGCCTTCGTGCTTGAGATGGACGGCGAGATCATCGGCAACATTATGTATACCAAGGCGTGGCTTGAGGACGAGCAGGGCGAGAGAAAGGAGATCCTCTCCTTCGGTCCGCTTTGCGTTGCGCCGAAATACCAAAGACAGAAGCTCGGCAAGATTCTGATCGAGCACTCCTTTGAGGTTGCGCGCAAGATGGGCTACGATGTCAACATCAATTTCGGAAATCCCGGAAATTACGTCAGCCGCGGCTTTGTGAGCTGCAAAAAGAAGGACGTAAGCTTCGTGCGCGCCGGCAATTATCCGACAGCGCTCCTCGTCTGCGAGCTCGTACCCGGTGCACTTGAGGGCAAAAAGTGGATGTATATCGCCTCCACCGCCGCCGATTGTTGCGATGATACCGCCGCAGTCGAAGCCTTCGATGCCACCTTCCCGCCCAAGGAAAAAGCCTGGGCGCCCAGTCAGGAAGAATTCTATATCTATAGACATTCTTCGGTCGTAAGATAAATGTAAAACGCCGCTGAGGAGTCGGATGATTCCTCAGCGGTATCTTATTCAGTTATCATTATATCCGAATCGCCTACTCTGTAGTATTTCTTTCCACCACGATTCTCTATCTAATATAATATGGTCATCAACTTTGGCGTTATAATTTTCCAAAATTGAATATTGGAAATTATTTTTTACATAACCGAAACCTTTTTCATTGATAAGCTTTTTTAGTTCAATATTACCTCCGTGACCACTATCTGCATAATTCATCCAACGAGATAGCAACATTCCCCTTTCACTCGTCGCAGAACCAACATACAGTTTTCCGTTGTTTTTATCCGTAATAAGATACACGGCTTTTTGATTTTCAAGAGCAGCTATCCAGCTTTTCTTTTTTCTGTCGATAATCGATTTCAGCTGTGTGTAAGAAAGACGGACCTTATCATATCCAGGGAATTCATCACCATCAAATATATTTGGCAATATTTCAAGCACCTCGAGCTCATCACGCACCGTATTATAAAACATACCCTGTGTTTGTGAAGTTCTATGATATTTAATCTTTACTCGTCCAAAATATTGACTGTACTTTTGAAGTTCCTCTCCAATATAATTAACACCATTTGTGACGTTAAGTTCCTGTATCACACGCTTAATTGTTGTCAAAAGCCACTCATCGTTCGATAATTTCATCAAACAAATTGCTATTTGCCCAACGCTGAAGAATCTTTGCTTATTTCTCCAAAAAAGCCACTGTGAGTTTATAATTTCAGGATTTTGTAAATACAAATCCATGGGATCATCACTACCATCATGTTGATTGAATCTAATCTTAACATTATGTGATTCCGAATCGGGGATCCTTAACAAATCATCTAATATAATTCGCATCTTATTCTCGGCCTCAGCTTTCTCTTTTAATGATATCAACCATTTTTGAATACTTCCATCTTTCAAAAATCCCAGCAACGCTCCATCACAGATTTTTTCAGCTCGTGCAGCTCCAAACAACAGCGCAAGAATGACCTCAGACGGCAGCACAGATACATCGACATTGCTCATGGACTGGCTACACCATTCTATATTATGAGATCTCAAAACCTGCAAATAATCTTGAAACCCAGACTTTTCCCAGCATAGGTGAACATCAGTAACAAAATCATCTACCACCTGGGAATAGATAAAGTAAGGCATTTGAATAGGTCGCTCCACAGAGCCGTCATTTTCTTTATCAGAAAACCATTTTCCGAAATCTTCGCCTGAAAGCAAATCAATATGTTTGAATAACATATCATACTTTCCCATTTGATTACACACCTCACTTTCATGAAATTATAAGACACTATAACATAAAATCACTATTATTTCAACATTTTTCTATAGACAAACCAACTCAAAACTATGCCGATAAGTTTTCTTAGATTACTCACTGGCATTTCTTTACATCGGTTTATAGTTTTCAAGTAACTCAATTATATCCTTTTCATACACATTCCCGCCGAGGGCTGTTCCGTCCGGATCAAAGGATATGCACCTGACGTCTGCGGGATCCTCGACATAAGGATTATCGGGTGCGGAATCGGCAAAATATTCGGCAAAATATTTCAGCGCGTTGCCCTCGGGGAATATCACGTTGCCGTCTGCCTCTTTGATCCCAAGCTCTGCAAATTCGGAAATTATTTGTTTTGTTATTATGTTATACTCATTTCCGTCATCGCGGCTGACGAGCCACGCGGGTTGAATTCGGATGGGTATGCCCGCCGCCTTTGCCTCTTCTGCAAAGATTTTGACGGGTTCAAGCGGGATATATTCCTGATGAAACGCATCTGCGGAAAGCCTCAGATCGTTAACACCCGATTCCGCAAGTCTTCGAGCAACCTCACGAATGCACGCGGCATCCTTTGAAAAATAGCCGTTGGTTATAATTTGCCGTTTTGGGATATTCAGCTCACTTGCGTTTTTCATAACGGCATAAACAGTTTCGGGATAAAGCAAAGGCTCGCCGCCAAAAGTCATAACCGTTTTTATCGGGTACGCTGCGGTGATCTTTTTGACTGCATCGGCGGCAACGGCGGGATCCATATGAACTCCGCAAGACTTATGATCGCCCTCCGAGCAATGCTTGCATCTGCCCGTGCAGGCGTATGTGACAACAAATTCTATCTTTTCGAGATTTTTGAGGTATTTATTCATTAGATCAAGCTCCTCTCAACCTTTTTGAACCACGGCTCTATGAGCGAAAAAGGTATCTTTTCTCCGTCAGAATACCCGATAATGTTCTTCGGGCGCATTTTCAAGCCGTGAAAATCACTGCCGCCGCTCTTGAAAAGTCCTTTTTCCTCGCAATAATCGAACAAAAACTTCTTTTGCTCGGGTGTGAAAGTGCCATAAAAGCATTCCATTCCATCAATACCGCTCGCGGCGAGATCGTCAAGCGAGGAGATCACGTTTTGCGAATAAACAAAGGGATGCGCCAGAAAAGCAAGTCCACCGCAAGTGTTTATCATATCAAGCACCGTCGTAAGGTCGGGGCTGAGCGGGGATTGGTCGCTGTAAAGAGTATTTTGAGCGTTGAAAAGATAGTCGCGCGAGAATCTTTGGGGAGTAAGATTCAAAAATTCTTCCTCGCTTTCAAAAAAGCGGACGTTTTCGGGGTGGCGTTGCATCTCGCGCAACAGATACGGACGGTTCGTCTCGCGTGAGGGATCAAAGATAGTATGGGGCTCTTCCTTCATCGCGTGCACGAATTCCTCATCAAGCTTCACTCCCGCGGCAAGCAGAGCATCGGCATCAAGACGGGCTTCCCTGACCTGCTTTTCGTAAAATGAAAAGTAATTTTTGCTTATCAGACCTCTCATTTTTTCGGTATCTATGCCGTAACCGAGGATCTCAATAACGTCGCCCTTGAAGGTAGTGCTCAATTCGGCGGCGGGAAGTATCTTGCCGCCGAAAATGTGGCGGATATCCGTCAGATTTCTGTAAGCCTCGACGGTGTTGTGATCGCTGATGGAAAAGAGCGAAAGACCGAGCTTTTCCGCCTCGGCAAGCGAGTGCTCGGGTGGGATCACGGCGTCCGAATAATTTGTATGCGTGTGCAGATCGATATATTTCATAGTCAAAAATCCATTCAAGTTTTAGTAGCTTTATTATACCAAAAAATCCCTCCAAATTCAATAGATATTTGATTAAAGCCTTGACTCGGTTGTGGTTTTATGCTATAATTAACTCAACCAAAACTCTTTTTATAAGGAGAATTTAAAAATGATCAAGATCACATTTATGGGCGCGGGCAGTACTGTATTTGCCAAGAACGTGCTCGGCGACGTTATGATGACTCCCTCTCTTTGGGACTCCGAGATCGCACTTTACGATATCGATCCCGAAAGACTTGAAGAGTCCTACATAATGATCTGCTCTCTCAACAAGAATATCAACGAAAACCGCGCAACCGTCAAGAAGTATCTCGGCGTCAGCGAAAGAAAGGACGCTCTCCGCGATGCGACTTTCGTAGTTGATGCAATTCAGGTTGGCGGCTACGACCCCTGCACCATCATCGACTTTGAGATCCCGAAGAAGTACGGACTCCGTCAGACCATCGCCGACACCCTCGGCATCGGCGGCATCTTCCGTGCACTTCGCACCATTCCCGTTCTTGATGATTTTGCAAAGGATATGGCTGAGGTATGCCCCAAGGCGCTCTTCCTCAACTACACCAACCCCATGGCTATCCTTGCGGGCTATATGCAGAGATACACTCCCATTGAAACCGTTGGCCTTTGCCACAGTGTTCAGGTCTGCTCGAACACTCTTCTCAAGGAAGTCGGACTTGAGCCGAAGCGTCCTATCAGAGAAAAGATCGCGGGCATCAACCATATGGCATTCCTTCTTGAGCTTGAGGATGCGGACGGCAATGACCTCTATCCCGAGATCCGCCGCCGCGCCGCTGAAATTCTCGAGAATCCCCCCGAGAAATTTATGGATCTTGTCAGATTCGAATACATCCGCCGTCTTGGCTACTACTGCACCGAGTCGAGCGAGCACAATGCGGAGTACAACAACTTCTTCATCAAGGAAAAGTACCCCGAGCTCATCGAGCGTTACCGCATTCCGCTTGACGAATATCCTCGCCGCTGTGTAAACCAGATCAACCGTTGGAACAACGACAAGGTCAAGTATCTTTCCGACGACGTTACCCACAAGAGAACGCACGAATACGCATCCTGGATCATGGAAGCGATCGTTACCAACAATCCTTACCAGATCGGCGGTAACGTGCTCAACCGCGGTCTTATCGACAACTTGCCCGCAGATGCCTGCGTAGAGGTTCCCTGCCTTGTCAACAAGCTTGGCATTCAGCCGACCCACGTCGGACGCCTCCCCGTTCAGTGCGCCGCAATGAATATGACCAACATCAACGTACAGCTCCTCACCATCGAGGCTGCCGTTACCAAGAAGCGTGAGCATATCTACCACGCAGCAATGCTCGAGCCGCACACCTCCTCCGAGCTCTCGATCGACGATATCGTTGCCCTCTGCGACGACCTCATCGAAGCACACAGGGATGGCTGCCGGAGTATCATTAATTTTTAACTGAAGAAGCCGCCCGTGTGGCGGCTTTTTTAGTGATTGGTGATCAGTAAATATGAAATTTTCGCTGATACGAAAATATTTTTAAAAATTATAAAAATCTCTGTTACCTATTTCATACCCCCGACACTATATGAGCGAAAGGAGGAGAGACACAATGGCAAACTCAAACGGAATGCGCGAACTTCTGATGAAGGATTTCGCGGAGAATTACATGGAACAGCTCTATTATTTCTGTCTGAAAAAGACAGGCGACAGCTACGAGGCGGAGGATCTTACGCAGGACATCGCGCTGAACATACTCACTGCGATAAACGGCGGTGTCATCCCCGAATCTTTTTCCGGCTGGGTCTGGCAGATCGCGCGCAACCGCTATTCAAGATGGGCGGCTCGCAAACACAAGGCGAACGATTCGGTAACCGGTTCCGATATCGCTGACTTTGAGATTGCGGACGAGAGCGACGATATCCTCGGCGAGATGATACACGCCGAAGACTTGGCTCTTTTGCGCAGAGAGCTTGCGTTCATTTCGGGCGAATACCGAAACATCGTCACAGCCTTTTATCTTGAGGACAGAAGCATCCGTGATATTGCCGCAACCCTCTCCCTACCCGAAAGCGCGGTCAAGCAAAGACTCTACCGCGCAAGAAAAATTTTGAAAGAAGGTATGAATATGGCACGCGAATTTGGAAAGAAGAGTTATAAGCCCGAGGATGTTTTCTTTACGTCAAGCGGTAATCAGTCGAACGGACTCCCTTGGTCTGCGGTTCAAAGAATGATCCCGAAGAATATTCTGCTTGAGGCAAGCAACAACCCCTCAACTCTTGAAGAGCTTTCGGTCGAGCTCGGAGTCGCACTTCCCTATATGGAGGAAGAAGTTGAGATACTTCATAACGCAACTCTGCTTGAGAAGGAAGGCGACAAGTATGTCACAAACTTTTTTATCCTTGACAAGGAATGTCGCGAGGCGGTATATAATGCTCTTCGACGCGGATCGAAGGAAAGAAGCCGTCTGCTTTCTGAGATCATCGAGGACAACCTCCCCGCCATCCGCGAACTCGGTATTGCTGCTGATCACATCACCGATAACGAGATCAAATGGTGGCTCATCCCGGATTCTGTCGATTACTGCATCAAAAAATCCTTTGCTGACCTCAGTACTTATCAGCCCAAGCCCCGTGCAAACGGTGAGAATTGGGGATTCGTAGGATACGAGGCATGGGAGATGCCCGAATATTTGGGTATGGATCAGAGCGGTTCTACCGATGAAGACACCACATATTATCATTATTGCCCCGGTGGCTACGGCTTTAATAGAGTGTATATCGGCTGCGACATTGCAAGATTGCTTATGGAAATTTTCCGATATAATATCAAAGCAGACGATATAGACAAAACAGGAAAATGCCTCCTTGCAGATCACGCGAGAAGATGTATGCATTTCGACGAAGACGGCAAGGCGATCTTTGATATCCTTATGATCGAAAAGGATAATTACAAAAAGATCCGCGAAATGCTCGCGTCGCACAAGAATTACGAGGCAATTCTCGCCAACTTCATCGAAGCCAACAAGAGCCTCGAGGAGATATTCAAGAAGTACGGTCACAAGACGCTTCACGACACCTTCGGCTACTACATACGAATGGAGATGTATAAGATCAGAATGATGTGCATCCACGACCTTGTTGATTCCGCTTTCATCACAGTTCCCGAAGACCCAGCAAAATCTAATATCGGTATGTATCTTATTATGAAATAACACCTTGCCCCTCCGCGCGGAGGGGCATTCAGACTGTTGACAAACGCATATTGTAAATTAACATATATCAATATGCGCAAATAATGAGTAAACAGCTATGTTCGCACTCGCAATGCAGGGGTGAAGGGGGCGCAGCCCCCTTCATCGCTAACGATGTCATCCTGAAGGCGTGCCCGCAGGCATATACGCCCGAAGGATCTCGTGACGCGCAAATTGTTCTTTGCGCGTCGCGGTGCTGGCGAAGTGGTCTGCACTGCACCGAAAAACTTAATATATATGAAAACGGAAAATCACTGCGTAGTTTCAAAATTACACAGTGATTTTGTTTATGTTTACTTTCATATGTGCGAACAAAGCTGTATGACTTTAGTTTTACGGTTATTCACATCAAATTCCACCGTACAGGCACCGCGACGACCGAGGAACAACTCGGTCGTCACGAGATCCTTCGGCGGCAAGGCGTCTGCGGACGCCACCTCAGGATGACATCGTTTTTCTTGAAGGGGGCTGCGCCCCCTTCACCCCTGCATTGCGAGGGCAAGCACAGCTGTTTGACTGTTTTTGTGCGTTTAACATATCATTTTTTAGAATATGGGTTTGTCAGTAACCTGGTTTATTCAACAGGATTTGAGCAACTGTGATTAAGAATTTACAAATTAATATTGCAATAAGGAATATTTTGGTATATCATAATATATATCACTTTTCGGGAGGCAAAGCTATGTTTGGGTACGTTCAGCCGTATATTCCCAATCTGACGGTTGGCGATTATGAATACTACCGCGCGGCTTACTGCGGGCTTTGTCGCTCTATGGGCGAGGTCTGCGGTGGAAACTCGCGGCTGACGCTCTCTTATGATGGAGTTTTTCTCGCTCTGCTTCGCACCGCGCTGACGGGCGAGGCGACCGAATGTGAGCGTCACCGTTGCCCTTATGCTCCGCTTGCGAAGAAGAATATGCTTCGCTCCCCCGCTTTTGATTACTCCGCGGGTGCGGCGGGAGTTCTTGCGGCGCTCAAGCTTGAGGACGACGTCACCGACGAATCGGGGGCAAAAAAGCTCCTTGCTCTTCTCTGCCGTGCTCCGGCAAAAAAATGGATGGCTCGTGCGGATAAGCGTGATTCCGGCTTGGTTGGAATAACCCGCGAGCGGCTTGCGCGCTACTACGTTGCCGAGAACGAAAACTCGAACTGCGAGTTCTCGGATGCAGGAATTGAGGCAGGTGCCGAGGCTTTCGGCGAAGTTGTCGGAACGTTATGCGCACGCGGTATCGAGGACGAGAATTACGCGATTGCTTATTCGATCGGCAGACACGTCGGCAGATGGATCTACTGCATCGATGCGCTCGATGACCTATCAGAAGACGCCGAAAAAGGGCGCTACAATGCCTTTATCACCTCTTACGGAAATACACTCGACGAAGACGAAAAGCTGACTCTTGAGTGCCTTTTGCGCGACGAGAGCGACTCAGCTATGGCAATGCTTGAGCTTGCCGAGGCAGATGAGAATTCGCGCGCTTACAGAATAGTCAAAAACATCCTCACCGAAAGTATGCCCCGAGTGGCACGTGCGGTTCTTGACGGCACTTACCGCAAGCCGGGGCGCGAGGACATTATTAAAAAATCACAAACGGAGGGCTCATTTTAATGAGAGATCCTTTTTCCATACTCGGTGTCAGCCGTGAGGCGAGCGACGATGACATTAAAAAAGCTTACCGCAAGCTCGCCCGCGAAAATCACCCCGATAAATTCACAGATCCCGCCGAGCGCGACCGAGCATCCGAAAAAATGAAGGAGATCAATGCGGCTTATGAAGAGATCCAGAAGATCCGCTCGGGCAAGGCGCACGACACCTATCAAGGCGATCAGCGTTACAACGAAACCTCATCAACGGGTGACGACAGATACGTTGCCGTCCGCGTTCACATCAACTCCCACCGCGTGCGCGAGGCCGAGGCTGTTCTTGCAAGCGTTCCGCAGAACGAGCGCAGCGCGGAATGGTACTATCTGCGCGGCGTGACGCTTATGATGCGCGGAAACATCATCGATGCGGGACGGTGCTTTGACATTGCCTGCGAGCGCGACCCCGCGAACGAAGAATACCGCACCGCACGTGAGCATCTCCGCGCCCGCACATCAGCATATCAAGGCGGAACATACACTACGCACACGGACTGCTCCGACACCTTCTGCGACTGCCTGAAGATCTGCTTCTGCGCGAATATGTGCATCGGAGGACCCTGTTGCTGACAGGTCAGCAAAGTGAAAAGTTAAAAGTGTAAAGTGAACAGATATTGAAGATTTTCTCGCCGATGGTGAGAAAATCTTCTTTTTAAGAAAAATTGCAAAATCTGTTGACAAGCGGAGTATTTTACTTTATAATATTGTTAAAGATTATTATAAACCGAAAGGATGACCTTAAAATGTATAGAATCGGTGTTGACCTTGGCGGAACTAATATTGCCGCCGGTATAGTAAATGCGGAGGGTGTTATCCTCTACCGCGCAAGCATTCCCACGGGTGCGCACAGACCCGCTGACGAGATCGTTGCCGATATGGCGGCACTTTGCCATTCGCTTATAAAAGAAGCTAATATTTCTATCGACGAGATCGCAGCTGTCGGCATTGCAAGCCCCGGCGTTGCAAACCACGACACGGGCGTTGTTGAATATGCCAACAACCTTCCCTTCCGCAATTTCCCTCTCGCTGAAAAATTCAAGGAGGGCTTCTCCGTTCCCAAGGTAAGCATTGAAAACGACGCTAACGCCGCTGCTTGGGGTGAGGCTAAGGTTGGTGCGGCAAAAGGCTCAAAGAAATCGATCATGATCACACTCGGCACGGGTGTCGGCGGTGGCATCGTTATTGATGACAGCATCTATTCCGGCTTTAACTATGCAGGCGCAGAGCTCGGTCACATCGTTATTGTTTGCGGTGGAAGACAGTGCTCCTGCGGACGCAAGGGATGCTGGGAGGCTTACAGCTCGGCAACCGCGCTTGTCAGAATGACCGAGGAAAAGATCGCAGAATGCGAAGCGGCGGGCAGAAAGACCCTGATGGCAGATATGGTGGCTGAGCGCGGAAAGGTTTCGGGACGCACGTCCTTTGACGCTATGCGCGCGGGCGACGAGGCGGCAAAGGAGGTAGTTGACTCCTACATAAAATACCTTGCTTGCGGTCTTATCAACATTATCAACATCTTCCAGCCCGAGGTACTTTCTATCGGCGGCGGAATTTCGAATGAGAAGGACAACCTCCTTGCGCCCCTCATTCCCCTTGTAAGAGCCGAAACATACGGCTCGGGTATCGTACAAGATACTGACATCCGTATCGCAACTCTCGGAAACGATGCGGGAATTATCGGAGCAGCGCTTTTAGGGTAAGTTAAAAGTGGAAAGTGAAAAGTGAAAAGTTTCGGAGGTTTTTCTCGTGAAACTCGAAAAACATTATCGTGATAATTTAATTTTGCATTGATAATTCATTGCTTTTGCTTATATCCATAACAACAAAATAAAGAATCTCGGGATTTACTGTTCAAGTTAATTCCGAGATTCTTTATTTATCAAACGATGAGTTATATCAAAGCGATGTGTTATCAAATGCAAACAAAATTATGGCACCGTTAGTTTTCGAGCAATGCGAGAAAACTTTCCATAACTTTTCACTTTTCACTT
>JAGBRZ010000074.1 GCA_017632155.1 Clostridia bacterium | reverse complement strand
ACAAAACGACCGGCAAACCCGTGTTTGAGTTTTCCGACAACGACGACGACGAATTGAGCGGAAAGAAGGTCGTCGGCTATATGGCATACTTTGAATACCAAAACGGCTTCAAAAAGGTGCTGTATTGGAGCAAGGAAAAGATGCTGAAACACGCGGATCAATTCAGCAAGGCGTTCTCCAAAGACGCGGTTGACAGCCCGTACCCGAACAAGTGCAAGGTTTCCTTTGCGGACTATGAGGCGGGAAAGTACCCGAAAGCGGACGATTGGAAATACTCGTCGTTTTGGTACAAAGATTTCAACGCAATGGCGCTGAAAACCCTCATCCGTCAGCTCATTTCCAAGTGGGGCATCATGTCGATTGATCTTCAAAAGGCATTTGACGCCGACACCGAAACGCTTGAAAAGGAAAACGACATCCTGCCGGAAAGCCCTGCCGAAGATCAGTTCTTCGGAAATCCCGAAGGACTTGAAAAGCCCGACGTTGTGGAAGTCGAAGAAAAGGTCGTACCGAAGAGCGCGCGTGGCAGGAAGAAAAAAGAGGTAAGCATTGAAGATGAAAACCCGAACGCTCTTCAAGATGGTTTCTTTGAGGGCGGTGTTGCGGAATGATTATCCGCGCGGTAAACGAACTTGGCGACACGATAGAGATGGGAACTGCCCGCGTGTCAGCGGCAGCGAAACAAGCGGGTAAGCCCATTGTGTTTGAGGGAGTTTCCAAATACGGCACCAAAATGTTTTTCTCGGTACGGACGGGATCGAAAAGGATGCTCGGCGACGACGGCACGCCGTACTTCAAAAGCACTTTTTCCAGTCTTGTCTATTACTACAGAAACCCCGATGCGACGGTAGCCCTTATCAAGTCCTTACGTGCGGAAGATCGTATATTCTACGTCGGCAAAGTACTGACGATCACGTTGGAGTCAGACGGCAGGCGAAGCGAAGAAACCGTGCTTGACTTTATCTGCAAGACAGAGGATCTTGTCAGTCTTTCCGAAAACGAGGACGCGGGGAAAACGAAAAAGCGCAAAACAAGACTGCCGGAAACGGAAGTCGGGCAAGAAGCGCTTTCGTATATCGCAAAAAAAGAAATTGACATACACGACGGTATGCTCTTCGACTGAAAGGGGCGCTCCGGCTGACGCCGGGGCGTTCTTTTTTATGCCCAAAAGACAAAACCACCAGATATAGGGGAACGCACCGCCGTTTCTCCACGCTTTTGGGAATTTTTGTGCTATATTTACGACGAAGAAAATGAAAATAGGGATTTTATGCAGAACGAAAAGCTCTTTTGCCTCAAGTGCGGAGCGGAATTGACCGACGAAAACTCGCACAGGGCTGAAAATCAAAACGAAATAGGCGCGTACTGCGTGGACTGCGAGGCGGCTTCTTTTGAAAACCTTGCGGCGCTGAACGGACTGCACTACGGTCTGTTTCTGAACTGCGCACGTTTTGATATTCCGTGCGTGCCGAGTATCGTTCCCGCTGATTTCGGCGACACGCCCGACAAGAAAAAGACCACGGACAAGTGGAAAGACTATCTTGCGGCCGTGCTTGCGCACGATGACTTCAAAGAGGGCGGAAAGCCGTTTGTGTTTGACAGCGGCGAAGGGTGTTTCTTCCGCATTTTCGGCAAGAAAATGACGAGAAGCGACTTCGCAGAATACTGTTTGACCGAGCGCGCGCTTGTAGAACGTCTCCCCGGCACGCCCGCGCAGCGTGAACAATGGGGAACGGCGGATCTTTGGCAGAAAACCCCTATGACGACCGAGATATACAACGATCTCGACCGCAGATATAAGAAGCGCCGCGCTTCGTATGTAGGACAGACGCTGACCGAGCAGATGGACGAAACGCTTTTGAAAGCGTGCCGCCTTGATGCGATCATTGAGTTTTTACTTCAAAACGGCGATGTGAAAGCCGCCAAAGAAGCACAGACGATGCTTGACAATATGCTTGCGTCGGAGCAGATGCGAAAAAAAGACGAAAAGCCCGTCGAGCGCTTTTCGATGTCGGGGTGGCAGGAAGCATTTGAAAAATTCGGCTTTATGAAGGAAAACGACTTCGTGCCGAAGGAAGAGATGATGGAGCGCCTTGCCGCGCTTCTCACGCGACCGAACAAATATCCGCAACCCCTTGATGCCGCGCATCAGCTTGAACTCAATGTCGTAAACAACGCCCGCAAAAACGCAGATCAGCCCATGCTGAATACGCTGCCGTGTTGGATGGAGATCACCGACGAATACGTAGAGTTTAAAAAGGAAACGTCCTCAGAGTACCGCGCCGCGCTGAAATACACGGGCTTGACCGAGGTAAAGTTTCCGAAGCAGAACAAAAAGGCGAAACGGTCGGGTGATACATAATGCCTACCGGGAGAAAATACAGCAAGACAACGGGCCGTTGGGAAAAGGTCGAGAAAACGACCGCGTTTGACTACGCAAACACGAACTACGAAAGCGGTGCATTGCTTCTTTCGTTCTTCCGTACTTTCCCCGACTTGTTTCTTGACGTTATCGAAAGTGATAACGCGGATTTCACGCTTGCGCTGCCGCAGAGAGTGATGCTTCGCGGTTTCGCGCATTACGGCGTGGCGTTTTACACGTCGTTTCGCGGTCTTGGCAAGACCTATTGTGTCGTGCTGTCGGATATGGTAGACGGCTTCTTATATCCCGGCGAGGTCGTGCGGTATTATGCTCCGTCCAAGCAAATGGGCGCAGAGCTCGCGGCTGTCGCATTTCATCAAATCGAGCGAAACTACCCGCTGTTGGCGCAGGCGTGGAAGATCCGCTCGGAAACAAAAGAGAGTTTCATCATCGTCACCGACGCGGGGTCAGAAATCGCCGTCGGTGCAATTCAAGGCGGCAACTGCTCGCAAATCACCGTAGAAGAGATCGGGCAGGAAACCGAGCCGAAGTTTGACTTTGCAGAATACGAAAGCAAGGTCATTCCGACGTGCCGTATGTCGCGGAAGATCAAAAAGATCCGCGATATTATGCACATCAATCCGCACTTTAAGTATATCACGAACGCTTCGCGGCGTATCAATCCGACGTACAGCAAGTACAGAGCGGATGCATACAAAAAAATGGCGCTTCAACCGTATGGAAGCGGCTTTTGCATGGATATTTCGTGGGAAATGGGCGTTTTGTTTGGCATCAGAAGCCAAGCATACGTTGAAAACCTCAAAATGACTATGACAAAAGAGGACTTCCTGCGGCAGATGTGCGCGTGCTACACGGGAACTGCCCAAAACCCGATGATCTCGGATGAGGACTTATCCGCGTCACGCCGCTTGAAGTGCATGGAAACGAAGCATTGTGGCGACCCCGACGTGATATACATTATTGCGCACGACGTATCGTATGAGAACGGCACGGCGAACGCAAAGTGCGCGACGGTAGTCGTGAAACTCTCCGCTTTCGATGCAGATCGGGCGAAGGTCAAGCGGGATAAATACCGCAAAGAGGTTGTGTATCTTGACAACTATCCACCTCCGCCCGACGCATCTATTCAAGCGCAGAAACTCCGCGATTTATGGGAGCGCTTCACGATCGAAGGAGCGAACCCGACGTATATAGCAATAGACGCTTGGCAGTATGGGCGATCTGTGCTTGAGGCGCTTGTCAAACCGTCCGAGGACGGTGTAAACCTTGCGTGCTATCAGCACGTCGAAGATACGATAAGACCGCTTGAGCAGAACAATGCTCTTGAGATCATCTATCCCGTCAAGGCGGGCGGCAGCGGAACGCGAGATCCCGACTTTGAAATGCTGAAATACGCTCGCGTCGAGTTTGAGCAAGGCAATATATCGCTTTTGACTGGCGACCTTGCCGAAGGGCTTGAGCAGTACAAGCGCAGGAACGGAATAAAGGGCGACGAAGCCGATATTTCAATTCTGCAACCGTACTACCACACGAACGAATTGTGCGAACAGATACAAAATCTGCGCGTTGTGGCGTCGGGGACTGGCGAGCGCGAACAAAGGATTTCACAAAGTATTCAGCGCGACGACTGGTCGGCTCTGAAATACGCTCTGCGCGTTGCAGATGTGATATGTGAGCGTAACCTTGCTTTGGAAAACGCAACGGAAGAGAGTTCGTGGGCGGAAACGATCAAAGCTCTGCAAAATCAGCGGACGATATACGACTCACGCAAAAAAGACAACCCGGTGAACAGACTTCTCCGGCTACGCAAATGGTAAAGGTGAAAGGCGGTCAAGTATGGCACATAGGATCGTTTATACCGAGGGCTTTGCGGACATCCCCGCAAGCGAAAAATACTGTTGTTATGACCCTGCGACCGGGCGCACCCTTATCTATACCGACAAACGGTCTGTAAAGGGGTACAAAACGCTCCCTGCCGCAGAACAACTGTCCTCGGTCGAGCGCGGTTGGCTTGCGGAAAGCTCCGCATCGGCTGAAAAGGAATACTTCAAGTCGCACGAAGCGGAAATCAAAGACTTTATGCAGAAAACGCTCGCAGACTTCAAAAAGGCGCTTGAAAAAGAGAGCGCGGAAAACTAACGAAAGGCACCCGTCATGGCTGAAACGACAAACAAAAAAATCGAAACCGAAAGCGCAGGGAGCTGGGCGGGGATTATATCGCAGTTCGGCGATCTCTCGCAAGCGTATATGTCACAGCTTGGAAAATCAAACATTTTCCGTGCGTTTTCGGGCGCGGCTGTGGCAAATATGCCGTCTATACAGAACCGCCGCGTCAAAGCGATTTCGCCGCTTCCCGCTGATTACAGCAAAGAACAGATCGGCGACTTCCTGCGCAACCCCTACAACAGCGAAATCCCGCTCGGTCAAGTCGCGGAAACGCTGAAATACACGTCCTATCCGTGGTACAAGATCATCAAAAGCTACTCGGATATTCCGACGTATCGCTACTACTTCAAGCCCCTTTACCCGAAGTATGACGCGCGGATGATAACAAAAGAGGACGTGAAGAGTACAGACTTCCTGCGCGAAACAATGCTCCTTGACAAAATGGCAAAGCGGCTGAACATTCCCGCAACTTGTCACAAAATAGTCGGTCAAGCGATGTTGAACGGCAAGGTGTTTTATCACCCGCGCTATGAAATCAACAGAACGCACAACGAGGTCAACAGTTTCTTCTTACAGCAACTTCCGCAACTGTACACCAAAATCATCGGCTTTAACAACGTATCGGGCTACACCGTTTCTTTCAACATGATGTACTTTATGCAGCCCGGTTGCGTGCCGGAGCAGTTCGGAGATCTCTTTGCGCCCTATTGGGACGACTTTATGCGGGCGTTCGACGTTGCGGACGATATTGCGCCGAAGCGCACCACGCGCTTCTATTCGCGCAGAAACGGCAAAAACCTTGTATTTAACGTCAACAAGGTCGATCCTCGCGCCCCCGGCAATCCCCGCGCCTTTATGCAAAACGGCAGATGGATGTACTACTTCACGCTGCCCGTT
>JAGBRZ010000073.1 GCA_017632155.1 Clostridia bacterium | reverse complement strand
CATAAATGGGATTAAGACCGATGGCAGGACTGCCGTCGAAGACCATTGCGCCCGAGACAAATTTGTTGGGGGCGTCAATGTCGCCATCTCTGTCCGCGTCATAGCTCGGATAGACCACATCGTCCATGTAGCCCTCGATGGACAGGTGGCTCAGGATGTTATTGAGTCGCTCACCCTTTATGTCAAAGATTTCAGTACTGAAAATCGAGGGGAACGCACCACCGGAGAAGGTGTTGACAAAGTCGTGTCCGAACAAGTCTCCGCAGTAATGCAGGATACAGCCGAGCGTGAAGGAAAGACACATCTTTCGATCCTCGCTACCCTCGGGCAGTTTGTTTACGGCATCGCAAAGATATGCGATCCACATGCCGGAATCAACCTTAAGGTCCTCCGGACCGAGTTCAACCTCAGGGTTCTCCGGATTGGGTTCAGGCTTAAAATCTTCAAGATCTTCGAGGTCGGCTTCAATCCCATCATCCTCCGGATGGATATACACCTGACCGGTAAAAATGTCAGGGTATACGTCAGGACCCAGCGAACCTGCGCGGAACGCATCGGGATAGGCCATGATCGCCTCATAATATTCGTCGGGGATATCGTACTCAAAAGCAGAGTCCCCGCCATCAAGAATGGCGATCGAGCCTGTTCCCTGTGCTGTTAGTCCCTCAATGATGTTTGCTGTGTAGACGTGCGTCATCTTGCCCCAGGCGAAAACTTCTACCGGGAGCGCAGAAATGCACATCATCGTAACCAACAGCACACTGATCAGTCTTGATACAATACGTTTCATTGTTTTTTCTCCTTTGGAATGCGTATTTTGCGAATCATCCCACGGAAAATTCGTGCAGAGGGATAATCCAGCCAATTTTACAGTTATATTATAGCAAAACAGCATCCGCAAAGTCATCATACTAAGGTATGATTTTGGGTTCAAAAGAAAAGTGCCGCCCCCTACGGCGACACTTTTTTCGTTAGTTTTCGTTCCTTTGTGCTCCGATGATCAGGCCGCTTTCTCTTGCTTTGACAGCAAGCTCGGTGCGGTTACGGAAGCCGGTACGGTTCTTCATGTTCTGAATATGCGTTTTAACAGTTGCAACGGAGATATACAGCTTTTCTGCAATTGCAGAATCTGTCTCGCCCGCCACAACCAGGCGCAGTACATCAAGCTCTCTTTCGGAAAACTCATCACTCCCTGCATATCCCAGCTTCAGCTGCGGCGTGGTATCGGGGTAAATGCTCTCTCCGGCGAGGGTGCGCTCCATTACCGACAGAATCTCCTCGGCATCGGCGCTTTTATACCAGAAGCTGTCCACACCTGCTGCCCGTGCACGTTCAATAAAGCTGCATTCCGGATGACTGGTGATAATGATGATCTTAACACGGGGGAGGTGCTTTTTGATGCCAGCCGCTGCTTCGATGCCATTGGCGTTCATTGCGGTGCAGACATCCATCAGAATCACGTCCACTGAATTGCTGTAGCAGTAGGCTTCGGCAAACATTGCATTGTCGATGGATACGGCAAGCTCGTATTTTTCGCTTTTGTCTATGTAAATTTCAAGAAGCTGTCTTGCCATGGAATCGTCTTCCACGATCATAACACGAATCATTTTATATCACCCTTTCCTTTGGCGAGGATGACCGTCAGCATAAAGTGCGGTTTTCCAACAACGGTCATAATGCCGCCTTCACTCTCGATTTTTTTACGCAGAGAGCTAAGACCGCCGCCCTCTTTAATTGTTTTTGTTCTCGGAACAGTTCCGTCATTTGTGTATCTGGCAATATAATATTTTTCTTCCTCGGTCAGCGTTATAGTCAATGTTTTCGCTTCCGCATGGCTGATAGCGTTTGTGAGTGCTTCGGCCGCAGCCTGAATGAAGAGCTTTTGCGCTTTCCTGTTATCAGGAAGTTCTCCTATAAACTCACAGTTCACGCCTGTAGCCGAAATCATACGGGAGAGCATTTCCATAGGAGCTTCATCCTCTTTGGCCTTGGCTTCCATACGCAGCATGGCGATATTGTCGCGCCAGATTTTCAGCGTTTCGGGATGTGATTCTTCCTCGGAAAGAAGGAACCGCCGTGATGCAAGAAGAGCCTGCCCGAGGTCTCGGTGGATTCGTGCCTTGACCTCCAGACGTTCTCGCGCACGTGTCAGCTTATCCACATTTTCGCCGTATTTTTTCAGACGCTCGTTGAGTGCGGTAAGCTGAACATTTTTCTCTTTTAATTCGTCCGTAATCTCTTGAAGCTGTGTAATATCGCTTGCGGAAAGCTGAATGATTCCGTCAAGCTCTCTTTGCGAGAAAGTCCAAACAGAGCCATCGGAAAGACGAAAGATAGGGTTAAATCCGTCCGTCAGTCGTGTTACACTATGCTTCGGCTCACCTTTGGATAGGATCTCCCAGAACAGATCGGCGTTTTGCAGATCTCTGCCGACGATTGCGTGACAAAGCTGATCCATACGGTGATTCACAAGCACAATGCGGCCGTTTTTGTGATAAAAGCAAAGTCCGCTTGAAATCTTATCAAGGCCTGCCTTGATGGACGAGCGCGTAAGATATTTCTGGCGGTAGTTGTAGCGTCGGATCAGCACGTAGATATAAAGGACAATGGTGACAATAAGCAGAAGGATCGGGACGATAAGGGGCAGACGACAGAAGCCTTCCACAATTGCGGGGGAAGCCTTGCTTTGCTTGCCGGCACGAATCTCTGTCAGATAGAGAAATGAAATAATGCCGTTTACAAGCGTGAAGACGGGAATAAGACTTCGGGATAAGCTGTGGCGTCTTTTAAACATTGTGGAAATCAGGTAGATGCCGCCGCACAGAGTCAGAAAGAACAGCGACGAAAACACCGCGCGCATGGTGGGGGCAAGATAATAAAAGTTGATCATTCGTTATCGCCTCCTTCCAAAACGGTCAGATCAATGACAACATCTTCT
>JAGBRZ010000072.1 GCA_017632155.1 Clostridia bacterium | reverse complement strand
AGAATGTCGGGGTAGATGGTACCCTGACCGAGGAAGGAGATGCCTTCAAGCTTTCTTGCTTCCTCTGCGAAAATTTCAATAAATTCCTTACCGATTATCTTTCTCTTGGTCTCGGGATCGGAAACGCCTGCAAGGAGGTCAAGATAGCGATCGGTAGCGTCGATGTAGACAAGGTTTGCCTCAAGCGCCTTGCCGAACATTTCGATAACCGCTTCGCTTTCGCCCTTTCTCATAAGTCCGTGGTTTACGTGAACGCAGACGAGCTGCTTTCCGATAGCCTTGATAAGGAGTGCGGCAACAACGGAGCTGTCAACGCCGCCCGAAAGTGCAAGGAGGACCTTCTTGTCCCCAACCTGTTCTCTGACGAGAGCGACCTGTTCGTCGATAAATTTGTTTGCGAGTTCAAAATTTGTGATTCTTTCCATAGAATCGGGTCTTACGTTGGGATTCATTAAAGACACCTCCGAGATAAAATATAATAAAATATTATATAACTTTTTTTGACAAATTTCAATAGTTTATGCGAAAAAATTTGAAAAAATCAATCAAAAAATACTGTTTTTCCGGTCTTTGCGGATTCGTAAGCCGCACAGATGACGCGAAGAGGGAGAAGTCCTTCCTCCGGAGTAACCGGAGGCTCGCGGTCTTCGAGTATTGCGGCACAGAAATCGTCAATTACTCGCTTGTGACCGAAGAGTCTGCCGCGGCAAAGCTTTTGTGCTTTGCGGTTGCCGACGGAATAGCGCGCGAGCTTTTCTGCCTCATCCTCGGGGGCTGCACCGCGCATCTTCCACATTTTGAGCTTGTCGGCGTCAATGGCAACATATCCGTTTTCGCAGGTCAGCGAGATCTCGGTGCAGATGCCGGGGTACGCGCAGGTGGTGCTTGTGAACGTTGCGATCGCACCCGATTCAAAGGTGAGGGTGGAAACGGTCAGGTCTTCGCTTTCGATATCGTGACCGCAAAGACGCATCTGCGAGGTGATCGACTTCGGCTTGCCCATGATCTGAAGCATAAGGTCGACGGTATGTATCGACTGGTTCATAAGCGATCCGCCGCCGTCCATCTCCCAAGTACCGCGCCATCCGCCGTTTGCGGCGTAATATGCATCGTCGCGGTGCCACTTGACGGCAAAAGTACCGAGATAGATCTTGCCGAGGGTACCGTCCGCAATGCCTTCCCAAACTGGATCCATACCGAAATTGTATCTGTTCTGGAAGACAACGCCGCACTTTTTGCCGGTTCTCTTTGCCGCTTCGATAACGGGAAGTGCCTTTTCGACGGTCACGTCGATAGGCTTTTCAATGAGCGTGTGAACGCCCGCTTCCATTGCGCGAACGGCGTAGTCGGCGTGCATACCCGTGGGTAGACAGATGCTGACGGCATCAAGCTTTTCTGCCGCGAGCATTTCTTCAAGGGTGTTATAGGTGGGCACTTCGGGATATTCTTCCGAAAAAGTGGCTTTTCTGGCATCGTCGAGGTCCGCGACGGCGCAGAGGACGCATTTGCTCGAAGCAGCAGCAGCGGCAACGTGTGCCATACCGATACCAAGACCGAGAATTCCGTAGCGGACGAGTCCGCTCTGATCGACTTCCTTTGAATACAGCATGATTTTTACTCCTTTTCGTAAGCAAGTTTTACAAGAAGCTCGCAAAGCGCATCGTAACCGATGCCGACTGCGGCAGCCTCCTGGGGCAAGAGCGAGGTGGGGGTCATGCCGGGCAAGGCATTGACCTCAAGGCAATAGAATTCACCGTCCGAGCCGAGGATGAAATCGGCTCTGCCGTACATTTCCATTCGAAGTGCCGAGAAAGCTGCGAGCGCAGCATCGGCGAGGCGTTTGTTTTCATCCTCGGTGAGGTGCGCGGGGCAGATCTCCTCGGTGAGTCCGCTTTGATATTTGTTTTTGTAATCGTAAAAGCCGCATTTTGGAATGATCTCAACGGGGGGCAGAGCCTTGCCGTTAAGGACTGCAATGGTGAATTCGCGGCCCTTGATCATTTCCTCTGCAAGCAGATAACGCTCGTATTTTGCCGAAGCCTTGATCGCCTCGTCAATCTGATCGACGCTGTTGATTATAGAAACACCAACGCTCGAGCCGCAGGATGCGGGCTTGATAACGCAGGGAAGCCCAACTTGCGCAGCGATCTCCTTTGCGTTCGGATTGGCGGTGTCAACGTAGGCCCAACGAGGAGTTTTTACTCCCGCCTCGACCATAAGGCGCTTTGAGATGTCCTTATCCATTGAAAGCAGTGCGCCGATGTAGCCTGTTCCGGTGTATTTTTTGATTCCGTGACAGTCAAGGGTCGCCTGGAGCTGACCGTTTTCACCGATCGAGCCGTGAAGCGCAAGGAAAACGACGTCTGCCGCGCGGCAGATATCAAGAACTCCTTCGCCTATTGGCGCCTGTCTGCCGCCGTTTGAAGCAATGAGAGCTTCAAGGTCGGGCTCGGCGGTTTCAACCTTGTATGAATAGCTTCCGCCCTTGATGAAAAGACTTTCGATGTCATTGGGAATATCTTTGATCCCAAGATAGAGATCAACGAGGGCGACTGCGTGCCCCGATCTTGAAAGTGAGGTCGCGATGAGCGAGCCCGAGGTGAGGGATACATCTCTTTCGGGAGAAAGACCACCCGCGAGAACTGCGATTTTCATATATAAATACCTTCCAAAGTTAGATTTTTCGTAATAAAACTGCGCGGTCGATGCCTGAGAGGTCGGGGTAGATCTCCGAGGTAAAGCCGTTTTCTTCGCCGATGTGAGCAACGTCCCGAGCCTGCCCGATGCCGACCTCGTAAAGCACGAAGCCGCCGGGTTTGAGCGCGGATTTTGCTTTTTCTGTGATCGCACGGTAGAAGACAAGCCCGTCATCGCCGCCGTCAAGCGCGCGGTGGGGTTCAAGGAGCACCTCGGGAGCGAGGGTGGGGATCACGTCGGCGGGGATGTAAGGCGGATTTGAAATTATAGCGTCGAACACCTTGCCTTCAAGGAAATCCGAAGAAAGCGCATCGGCTTGGGTAAATTTTATTCTGTCCGAAACGCCGTTTATCTCCGCGTTGTGAGAGGCAGCAGAGAGGGCGTTTTCGTTGATGTCAAATGCCTCAGCTGTCGTATCTTTTCTGTAATACGCAGTACCAACTGCGATCGCACCGCTTCCCGTGCCGATGTCGCAAAAATGCGCACGCGGGGGAAGATTTTTCAGCGCAAGCTCAACTATCAGTTCGGTATCGGGGCGAGGGCAAAGGCAATCGGAGTTGAGCGTGAATCGCAGTCCGCAGAATTCCCATTCTCCGAGAATGTATTGCAATGGCTCGCGCGCGAGCCTGCGCTCAATGGCAGAGATTAATTCATCACTTTCGATCTCCTCGTTTTTGCGGAAGGGAAGGGTGTGCCTTTGTATACCCGCAAAATGCTCAAAGAGTATGGCGGCGTCGGTCTCCGCATTTTCAATTCCTGCTTCAGAAAGAAGCGCGACTGCTTTGCTATATGTCATTTTATACTCCACAAATTTACCTATTATATATTTTAGCATAAAACTTGGAAAAAATAAATACTTTTGGCGCAAAAAAATGAGTGGATTTTTAATGTTTGAAAAATAATTATAAAATTCTTCGAAAAAGTGTTGCTTTTTCACAAAAATATGATATAATATAATTGTAAAAAAATTATTTTGGAGGTATTTATCATGTTTCTGTTCCAGAAGAAAGAAGAGAAGACTAACTATTGGAAGATAGTTGGCATTACCCTTGGTATTATCGCTGCTATCGGCGCTGCAGGTGTTGCTCTTTATGCACTCCTCAAGAAGGCCGGCTACTTCTGCTGCGATTGCGATTGTGATTGCTGCGACTGTGATTGCTGCGATTGTGAAGACTACTGCCTCGATGACGAGCTCTGCGACGAGATCGAGATCGAAGAGGTTGAAGAGGAAGCAGCAGCTGACGCTGAATAATCAAAGGTAAACTAAAAAAACAGTCCCGACCGTAAGGTGGGGACTGTTTTTTTAGTTTAGCGTTTGGAGAAAATACGCCGCGGTGCGGCGAAATTTTATTGATATTTATTGACTAAATATGAATAATATGATATAATTGATTTATCACATTGTTAGGAGGAATAAGTATGAAACGCTTAATTTCCACAATTTTGACAGCGTCTTTTTTACTTGCGCTGTTTCCATTCGCACTGAACGTGTCGGCAGACAATCTGCCCGCTGACACGGTTGTCGTTGACCTTTCGCTGACTGCAGCCGATGGCACCGCAACAGATATCGTTATCGGCGGTAAGGTCTATTCCGTTATTGTCGGTACAACCGGCTTTTCCAAGGTGAGTGCCGCGCTTGAGGCAGTGCCCGCAGGCGGAACCATCATTCTTGCTCCCGGTACATATTCAGAGGGCGTTACGATCAAAAAGGACGTCACTTTCCTTGGCCCGAAGGCGGGTATTGACCCGAACGTCAAGGGTGCACAGAAGACCGACGATTGGACCCGCAATCCCCAAAGAGGCGAGGGTGAGGCGGTTCTTACCACAAGCTGGCACGTTGGAATCAATGCCAACAACAAGGCGGTTTACGATTGCCATAACGTAACCTTTGACGGAATGGCAGTTTCCGGCGCGGGTATGTTCCGTTCGAACTACGGTGCTGCGGGCAACATTACTCTTACCTATAAGAATATGCTCGTTTACGGCTATACAACCTCCGGAAACGGCCCCTTCTATTGCTATTCTTATTACCCCGACAAGGCAACTAATGACTATTCGCGTAACCTTATCTGCGAAAATATCCGTTTTGAGGGTATGACCACAGCTCCCGGCTTCAACCTTGACGTTGATGCAATGGATATGTCGGGTATTTATTTCGACGCGGCTTCAACCAAGCAGGCGTTCGGATTTATAGCTATGTCGAACGTAGTTCAGGCGGGTGGCGAGGCAATTTATACCGTTCGCGACTCGATGTTCAGACAGAAGGCAAATCAGATCCTCAACTGCAATCTTACCTCGGGCGCAGGCGGACACAATATGGTCAAGAACGTTGCGGGATGCTCGAAGATCACGATGAATATTTCTAACAACGTATTTATCGATAACGATGCGGGTGTTGCAACGAATAACAATATCATCGTTCCCCAGATCAAGAGCGATAACGTATATTTCAATATCGTTGATAATATTTTCAAGGTTACCGGCATCGCATCGGATAACTTCATCGCTATCCACGGCGCGACCGACAGCCGCGACCTCGGCTCGAAGTTCGTTGTTAAGGGTAACACTTTTGACAATATTCCCACCGCGATCTCACTTCCCAACTCAACCACCGAGATCGATATGAAGGATAACACATACAGAACCCCCAAGGATGACCCCGCAAAGTCAGTTATCGACGGCGTTCCTTCCACGGGAACTGTTGATAAGAGTGCAAAGACACTCAAGGACAGCGTAACGAAGGACGAATATAAGGTGGCTATCACCACGTCCGCGGGCAACACCTTTAAGGTTTATTCCGACAAGGAGCTCACCAAGGAGATCGCAAATCCCGTTAAGCTCTACAAGGAAACCAATACATTCTATATCAAAATTATGTCTGCAAACGGAGTGAAAGAGGAAGTGTATACCGCAACCGTAACCACAACCGATCCCGCAAAGCTTTTCTTTGATATTGAAAATGAAGTTCGTTGGCTTGGAAGAACATATTCCGTTGACGGCAAGCATTTCTTCAACTGGTCGTCCTCCGGTTTTGAATTTACCTTCAAGGGAAGCGGCGTGCGCGCGGAGATCGCATCCAACGCCCCCGGCGGAACCAACACAGCATATATCAAGATCTTTGTTGACGGTGTTGAACAGCCCGACGTTGCACTGACCAAGGCAAGTCAGACCGTAACTCTTGCAGAAGGACTTGATCCCAATGCTACTCACACCATCCGTGTTGTTAAGAGAAGTAACGCGCGTTCCTCGACTGCGGCTCTCATTTCGCTCAAGCTCAATGATGGCGAAAAGCTTGCTCCTCCCGCACAGAAGTCGAAGCTCATTGAATTCGTCGGTGACTCCATCACCGTCGGTTATTCCGCCTCTGCTGAAGCAAGCAAATCTTCCTCTTGGAGCACAGCTACCGAGGACGGAACCAAGACCTATTCCGAATATATTGCAAACGCATTTGGCGCGGATTACCATGTAATCGCAGTATCGGGACGCGGTGTTGTCCGCAACTACGGCAACACTACCGAAAGACTTATTCCCCTGCTTTATCAGTCGCTCGACGATTATAACCTTGAGGGCGTCAAGTACGACTTCAAGCGTCAGGCAGACGTTATTGTTATTAATGCGGGTACCAACGATGCATCCGGTACTGTAACCGGACTTTCCAAGGACGAATTTATGTCCGCGCTCAAGACCTTCCTTCTTGACGTTCGCGCAAAGAACCCGAAGGCGGAGATCATTTATGCCTACGGTATGATGAGCTCCGGCTGGATGCCCCAGATCAAGAGCGTTGTTGAAGAGCTTCGCAAGGCGGGCGACAGCCACATCACCTTCCTCAGACTTGATGCATGTAGCGGAAAAGAACTCGGCATTGCAAGCCATCCGACTGCAGATGCCTATATCAGCCGCGGCGATGCGCTCATCGAGCTCATTACCCAGTTGACAGGCTGGAAGGCTGACGGCGGAGCATCCGAGGAGACCGAGCCTCCCGTTGAAACCACCGAGGCTCCCATCGAAACCACAGAAGCTCCCGTAACTCCCGTTGTTACCGAGCCGACTCCCGAAGTGACCGAGCCCGCTCCCGAAAAGAAGGGCTGCGGCGCATCCGCAATGCCCTTCGCGGCGGTTGCTTGTGCGGCGGCTGCGGCAGTAGTGCTCAAAAAGAAGAAAGAAGACTAAATGATTCAAAAATTCAACGTCAGCCGCGACGATTCGATATACGAGGCTTGGCCCGATGTTGTACTGACAGACGGCGGAAAGCTGATCTGCGTATTTTCGGAATGCGAGCATCACAAGAACCGCGATGGCGCACGCGTTATGATCACCAAAAGCCTTGATCGCGGCAGGACCTGGTCGCCAAAGAAGCCGCTCACCGAAAAAGGACACGCGGGCGAGTATTTCAACTGCGCTCGTATCTCAAAGCTGAATGACGGCAGTCTTGCCATCATCTGCGACAAAGTCTATGGCAATGAAAATCGCGAGGCTGAAAACTGGCTCTGGCTCGGCGACAGCGAGGGTGAGATGTGGAGCGATCCGATCAGACTGCCTTTCTGCGGAATCGTTCCCGATAAATACCGTCAGCTGCAAAGCGGCAGACTCATCGTTGCGGCGCATTTCAAGTCGCCCGAAACTAACAAGCTCGAGCAGTATCTTTGGTACAGCGACGATGGCGGAAAGACCTGGTCGGAGCGCGTGACGGTTGCCGCTGACCCAAAATATAACCTCTGCGAGGTATCGATCCTCGAATATGAGGAAGGCAAGCTTGTAGCATACCTTCGCGAGAATTCCGTCAAGGGATATCCGATTCTCAAGGTCCTCTCCGCTGATGGCGGAGAGACCTGGTCGGAAATATATAACACTTCGATGGACAGCGGACATCGCCCGGTTTCGGGTTTCCTTGCGGACGGCAGAGTTATGGTCACCTACCGCTATATTCCATCGGGAACGCAAAACACATTCGCTGCATTTATGAGCCGCGACAGTATCGAAGCTACGGGCAGGCGTGAACAGCGCATCCGCGTTGTACCGCTTGATTACGACCGCAACCCGAGCCCCGACATTGGCTACACGGGTTGGGTTCAGTTCTCCGATGGCGAGATCTACGTTGTCAACTATATCAAGGACGACGCTGACAAGGCGTTTATCCGCGGATATAGCTTTTATCCCGAAGACGTTCTTCTTCCCGAGAACGAAAATACCACGAAAAACGTATTTTGAATTCCCGTTTTATTTCCTCTCGCTAAAAAAACAGATGATATCCCCATCGAAGGAAAAAGCACTTGTTGCGAAGGAAACTATACTATATATAAAAAGAAGAGATCCGCGGATCTCTTCTTTTTATATATAGTATAGTTTCCTTCGCAACAAGTGCTT
>JAGBRZ010000071.1 GCA_017632155.1 Clostridia bacterium | reverse complement strand
CACAGTTGATATAACAGAAGCTCCCGCGACAGAGGCTGAAGCCACTACAGCCGAAACGACCGTCACGGAAAGTGCAATTCAAACCGAAGAGCAGACGCTCGCGGATGCAGGTCTTTTTGGCACTTATATTTATGAAGGCAAGGGCGCGGGCGGTGATTTTCGTATCACTATCAATTCGGACGGCACGTTTTTCTATTATGAGGGCGGCTTAAGCAGCCACGTCGGAATCGGCGATTGGACGATTGACGGCGATATGCTCTGTATAGACGACAGCTCCGCGTATCGGGATCATATTCATTATTTCAAAATCTCCGAAAATCAGCTTACGTTTGTTGCGGAGGGATCAAATAATTTCATTTACGTTAAAGTAAGTGACGGTGAGAGATTCATCAAACAAACCGACGAACAAACCAACTAAATTTTAAGAGGTGTTATCTTGCCACCCATCAGCGTTCTTATCAAGCCCGCATCGTCGCTTTGCAATATGCGGTGCAAATACTGTTTCTACGCCGATATAACCGACAACCGCGAGGTTAAGTCATACGGCATTATGTCGGAGAAAACGCTTGAAAACCTTATCAAAAAAGCTTTTGAATACGCAAGCGGTTCGGCTACCTTCGCCTTTCAGGGCGGAGAGCCGACCCTTGCTGGGCTCGATTTTTACCGTAAGCTGCTTGAGCTTGAGAAAAAATACAACGTAAAAAAAATACCCGTTCAAAACGCCATTCAGACCAACGGGTACATAATCGATGAGGAATGGGCAAAATTCCTTGCCGATAACAAATTTCTTGTCGGTCTTTCAATGGACGGAACAAAGGACATTCACGACTCTCTCCGCCTTGATGCGGCTGGAAAGGGCACTTTCTCGCGAGTGCAGAAAACAGCAAGATTGTTTGAGAAATTCGGCGTTGAATTCAATATTCTTTGCGTGGTCAACAACTTTATTGCGCGCTCGCCGAAGAAGGTTTATGACTCGCTAAATGGTTATGGGTTTATTCAGTTCATTCCCTGCCTTGACACGTTTGACGGTGAAAAGAAGGTCTTTTCTCTGACACCGGAGCGCTACACAGAGTTCCTTAAAGTAACTTTCAACGAGTATTATAAGGACTTCTGTGCGGGTCATCCGATCAGCGTCCGCAATTTTGACAACTACATAGGAATGCTTCTCGGCAGACCGCCCGAGAACTGCGCTATGGCGGGTGTTTGCACCTGTTACACGGTCGTCGAGGGTGACGGAAGCGTTTTCCCCTGCGACTTCTACGTTCTCGACGAATGGAAACTCGGAAATATAAATGAGAATTCCTTCGCAGAACTTATCACGGGTGAGATGGCACAGAAATTTGTCGGTGTATCTACATACCGCAATGAGGAATGCAAGGAATGCCGGTGGTATCCCCTCTGCCGCGGCGGATGCAGACGCGAGCGCGAGCCGATAATTGACGGCACTCCATCACTCAACCGCTTCTGCGAATGCTACAAGAAATTCTTCGAAGCTTGCTATCCAAAGATGGAAGAGATAGCGATCAGACTTCAAAGGCAATACAGATAACAAAATGCACCCGAAAATGGGTGATGTTCTTATCGGAGAATTCGCAAATCAGTTTGCCTTATTTAATCCGCAGTAAACAAATAATCCCCGACAGATTGTCAAAAAATCTGTCGGGGTTAGTTTTATTCTGTTCGGTAAATTGGAATTCGACGGTATTACAACAGCTTTATCTCATTGGCAATCATAGCCACGGTTTTGGCGTTGGTATCAATTTTAATGGTATTGAGTGCTTGATACATCGGTATTCTTGCTATGCTTCGCTCAATTATATCTTCTGAACGGATACCTCTTTCTACATCCATTGCCAATCTTTCACACAGAGTCTTTTCATCCGCTACAAGCGAGACGCATTTCACCTCACAGTTCTGTGTATCCAGCTTCTCAAGTATGGAATTGATAATACTCTGCTCGTGCATCACCCAACAAAAAATGATATTCTCGTATGCAGAACACTTCAGAAAATTATTGAGTACATAACAAATATTATTTGTCACCATTGCTTTTGTTTCAT
>JAGBRZ010000070.1 GCA_017632155.1 Clostridia bacterium | reverse complement strand
CTGATGATGCAACAGAGCTTCCCGAATATGTTAAGGCTAATATAAACGATAAACTGCGAATTATTATGGAGTGCATTGCTATACAGCCGGAGATAAGCATCACATATTTTGTCCCAGACAGTAAAAAAGCGGGTGGAGCATATACCACCGTCACGGGAGTGGTTAAATCTATTGAAGAGTACGAAAGAACCGTTATCCTTACAGATAAGACAGTAATTACGATTGATCGGATATATGCTATTGAGGGAGAGCTCTTTGATAGTTTCGATCTTGACTAATAAAATAAATGAATTGATAATTTTTCGTTGTTCTGTTGAAGATAATCTTTATGGAAGGGATATGCTGAAAAGTGTCATCAATAATGGAATAAATAAAACAGATAATAACTTGATTTTCAATCTATTATGTGATACAATCATTAATAGTTCGAATAGTATGTATTATTAACTATAACGAGGTATATTATGAACGATTCAGTTGTAACCTTTAAGCATATAGAGTGCTCTCGAATGTCCGAAGAGGAGATCAGGGCTACCTCAAAGCTGTTCTCAGAAAACTATGGTAAATGGTCTAATTGCTTCCCAGTTGAGGGAAAGCGCGGACAGAGTATTAAGTATCCGCCTAATAAAATCAAAAGAGATTTTGTTGACAAACCCGATAGATTTGTCATTATGGCGTTTGTTAATAACAACCCCGCAGGACATATTTTTTATTTAAAACGAAGAGGATCGAAAACCGCTCCGATTATTTTCGTTTTACAGTTGGTAGTTGCTAAAGAATATCGAAGCCGGAAAATTGCAACACGAATGATGAAATCGATATGGCAGCAAACCAACTGCTATGCGTGGGGACTCTTCACATCCAATCCTAAAACGGTCGAGGTCTTAGAAAAGGCTACGATGCGCAAAGTTGATTTAAAGCTTATTGAGAAAAAGCTTGATAAGATCAAAGAGGTCGTAACCGATGTGTTTGATGATATGAAGTGGATTGATAGCTATGCTCATGGCATCGTATCAACTGAATTCTATGTGGATCATAATGATCTAGAAAAGCGAATTAGCGATGTATATAAAGACGGTGAGTTCCCCTTGCCTAAGGATTTGCCAGAAGGTAAGGAATGGCTAGCAGTTACTTTTAGGTCTCAACAACCAATGTTTGATTCGGAAGAGGAATGGCAATCTTATCTCGAGTATTCACAAACCGACATTGTTACGGCTTATTCCAACATGAAAATGGATATACAAGCCTGGGCAAGACACACAACTAGTGAAGTTGACTATTTATTACGTAACTACATTCGAAAAAGTAATCGTATCTTAGACTTTGGTTGTGGTTTGGGTCGGCATACTATTGAACTCGACAAACGTGGTTATGATGTTGTGGGAGTTGATTTTTCTGAGAAGAGGATAAGCCAAGCTAAAGCATTGTCAGGCAAAGATATCTTTATATGCGCCGATGTTCGCAACTATAAACACAATACACCGGTGGACATCGTTCTTTGCTTATATGATGTTGTTGGTAGCTTCCCAAATCAAGCAGATAATATTAAAATTCTGAAGTCCGCTAATCGTTCTCTGAAGACTGGTGGAAAAATTATTCTGTCGGTTATGAATATGGAGCTGACGAGGTCGCTTTGCAGTAATATAGTAGACGATGTAAGAGAAAACATTGATATACTTTTATCTCTTCCATCATCAAATACAATGCAAGAGACCGGGGACATATTTAACGGACGCAAAATGATTATTGAAGATAAGACAGGGATAGTATATCGCAAGGAGCAGTTTTCCCCGGATGATTCGTTACCTTGCGAATTGATTGTTAGAGACAGAAGATATACTGTTTCTCAAATTCAAAATATGCTAACTTGTTGCGGCTTTGAGATTGAATATATCAGCTGTTTTCGATCAGGACATATGGATGATGCACTTGCAAGTAATGATCGTAGAGCGAAAGAAATATTGGTTGTAGCCATAAAGCCTAAATTACTTCGTAGGATATGTCTTAAATTGAGGCAATACTTAAAAAGCAAAGAGGTATAATAATCATTATAAAGATATAGCATAGCCACTTTATCATATTAATCTCAAGTAAAACTTAATAATTCAATACTTTATATCGCGTAAGCGGAGTACAGCACGGCTGTGACTGCCCTAGCACCGTATGAAGACAAGTACAGAGTATAACTCTGTCTAGTTATCATGCGGTGCTTTTTTGTGCCTCTTACGCTTCATACGATGATAGGAAAGTCCCTTCCGTAGCTTAATCGCTGCGGAAGGGACTTTTTATGTTAAAATCGCTATTCAAAAACGTGCTTTCCTCTTTAGTTCTAACATACTTATATCGAAAAATGTAGAAAGAGGAAGAACATGGCATACTATATGATTCGTGCACCGCCTTCTCTTATTTTGAAATCAGTATCAATTAATTTTAAAAAGGAGAAGGAAAATGAAAAAGGAATATTATATTGAAGACAAAAATGGAGCTTATTTTTCCGAGGATGGAAAGAAACGTTGGACTAAACTTACAGGAAGGGATTTGTACGAATTTTTTCAAACCGAAAGAGGAAAGAAGGTTTGTTTCTATGAGTATGTAAATGAGAAAGGAGTTCTTGTAGGATTTGAGGTTTGCGATGCGGAGAGTGCGTCAGAGATCAGAGTATCAAAGCGGCACACACAGTATGTGAATGATATAAATGCCCAATACAAATATACTGTTGTTCCTTACGATTACATAGTGACGAAAGATGGAGAAAGCTGCGGTGATGAAGTTATTCCTGATGAGGATAATGACTTCCTCGAAGAAATTGCACATAAAGCGGATATATGTAAGCTTCAACAAGCATTAAGATCTCTTTCTGATGATGAATATGAGCTTATCAACTCGTTATATCTGAGCGAAAACAGAATGACAGTACGAGCATATGCTAAAAGTCAAGGAGTGTCACATACAGCTATTGTAAAAAGAAAAAATGAGATTTTTGAAAAAATCAGAAAATATTTTTAGTTTTTTGGTTTCCAAATGACAAAAAAGTGTGCAATAAAGGATGAGGGGATAAATCCCTGACAAATTGACAACTGAATACCCATTCATCAAGCACATTACCTGCGTTGATTACGTGATGAGCGAGCAAGCCAAGTTCAAAAGGTGCGCAATGATCTCCCTCAAGGAGGGAGCGATCAAACGATACTTTGAGTGAAGTCGGGTTACTACCGACGGAGGGCGATGACAGACGCAAGGGATAATGATACTTCAGTAGCCAAAAGCGCTGCCTGCGGAGAACCCGGGGGAGGTGAGATTCCTATGGAACCGACTCGTAATCGGTCGCTTGATGACTTCCCATGCCAAGTAAAATTGGTCACACCGGGGTGTCGAGGACAAATAGGTGTGTTAAGAGCCGAAGGTAAAATGGCGGATCACCTTTAACATAGATCTGTCTTCGGAGGCTCGGATACATACTATTTGTTAACGACTTGAAGAGCAATATTGCTATGGGTATTGATATTCAAGAATAATAAAACATAGGAGAAAAGAAAAATGAACTTTCGCGCATTTAATAACTACTTAAACGAGATCCTTAACGCAATTAACGCACTGGATAATCACCACGATGAACGTGCAGAGAATCACTTCGCTGAGAATGGAAGATGGGCACTTCGCCTTCTCGAGAGAATGTTCAAAGATAAGGACCATAATATCCGCCGTTGGCTTAACGGCAAGCCTTGTGTGTATATAAACGACAGAAATCAGAAATTGCTCGAAATCAATATAGGGAAAGATAGAGAAGCGCTGTACTATTTCCTCGTCTTCTGTAAGAAGATTCACGAAAAGCAAGAGATCAGCGAAGAACTCAGAGATTATCTCACATTGCAGATTATCCGCAGTTGTGCAGAGCATTGGGAGGAATGCTGATGTGAATCCAAGCTTAAAGATAAATCCCGAATTCGAGAAGATAATTCCCGAATTATCGGAGCATGAATTTGAACAGCTTGAAGAAAACATCGTGTCCGATGGAGTAATACTTAATCCGATTATAGTATGGGATGGCGTTATTATTGATGGTCACAAACGATACAAGATTGCTCAAAAACATCCGAAAATAAAGTTTGAGATCTATCAGAAACACTTTGAAAATGTGTTTGAAGCATCTGCTTGGATTTGTGACAACCAACTCGGGCGCAGGAATATTACCGAACAATACAAGAGATATTTGATAGGTAAGCGGTACAATATCGAGAAAGATATGCGATCCTTTCATGGAAATCAGTATTCTTTGCCGAAAGAAAGTGGTCTGGATGAAAATCATCCAGACCAAAACGAACACGGTTCGAGAAGTCGTTTGTCTAAAGAACTTGGCGTTACTCAATGGGCTATTCAAAGCGCTGCAGATTATGCCAATGGGGTTGACGCTGCAGAAGCGGTTAGTCCCGGAATAAAAAAGGAACTACTGAACGGAACCATCAATCCGCTAAAAAAGGATGTTGTAGCAATCGCAAAGTTGCCACCCGAAGAACGTAGAGAAGCGGTTGAGATGTTGAGGATCCCCAAAGAGGAAAAGAGAACTCAATCTGAAGATGAATCGGAAGAGGAAGATACGAGCTCTTCTAAAACCGTAGAACAGACTAATGCGCAGCAACCGGGACATGAAATAGAGGAGAGCATTATCAATTCAATGATAGGTGCTGTGAATATTTTTATTGATAGTATAAACAACTATTTGACACGCTTTCCAAAATTAAGAACCGAAGAAAAATACCGAGAGCAAACAAAAGAAATTATGATGGCACTAAGAAATTACATTAATGATGTAGAAGGAGCATTAAAGTGAGTAAAGGCAAAATAACAGATAAAGTAAAACTGATGAGTATGGAATTCAATCTTCCATATGAAATGGCACTTGTAAACAGTGCAGATATAGATACAACTACTTATCAGAGAACGCTCAATAGAAATAAAGTAAGACGAATCGCTGCTGAATTTGATGAGCGGGTAGCCAACGAACCCAAACTGAGTTACCGTGACGGCAAATACTATGTGTTTGACGGTCAGCATACCATAGCCGCACGAAAAGAAATGAATGACGGAAAAGATATTCCCATCGTTTGTAAGGTCTTTTACGACTTGACCAAGGAAGACGAAGCTCTTCTGTTTGCAGAACAGACGGGAGTATCATCAAAACCGACGTCCGGTATTACTCTCCGTGCAATGGAAATAGGCAAGGATATCCGAACACTTACTTTTGTTAATGTCAACGAATCACTAGGAATACAGCCCAGCTATAGCAATGCTCGCGGTAAGTTCCGCATCAGATGCATCAATACTGCAAGAGCACAGTTCAATAGAATCGGAGCGGCACAGTATAAAGAAGCGATGACGATTATAGTTGATGCATGGGAAGGAAAGTCGGCATCCTTTGTGTCGGAGGTTATTGTTACGATATGTGAGTTTGTCAATATCTACAATGGCGAGTACGACCGCAAGCGACTTGTAAGAAAGCTGTCATATGCAGATCCTTATGATATTGTAAAAGCAGCGCGTACTATCGGGGAGGACGGAGGAAAGAAAAAGGCGTTGACCCTCATTCTTAATATCTATAACATGGGTAAATCCTCTAATTTGCTTCCTATTAAATATTAAGTATATGTGGGCAGAAATTCTACCATAGAATACAAACATATTGGAGATCATTGATGAAAGCAAAGATAATGAGGGGAGAAATGTACTATGCCGATTTGAATCCGATTGTGGGTTCGGAGCAGGGCGGAGTACGCCCGGTTCTCATTCTTCAAAATAATATAGGAAACAAGCATAGTCCAACAGTTGTTGTGGCCCCAATCGCTACTCATCGCGAGAAACACATATTGCCCACTCACGTTGAATTGGTTTCTAAAAGATTAGCAAAGAATTCGGTTGCTTTGCTTGAACAAATCCGAACTATAGATAAGAGTAGGTTATATGAGTATATAGGCAAGGTGTCAAAGGACGAGATGTACCTTGTAGAGAAAGCCTTGCTCATAAGTGTGGATATAAATAGGAGAAGTATCTATGAGAATTGAATACGATGAGAACAACAAACCTGTTTTAAAAACGGAAGAGAATGGGGTAAAGATAACAATCTCTTTCTGCGAGGAACCGAAGCATAGCGATCTTAAGAAAAGTATTGTAGATCTTCTTACTTCGGCATATGAAAACAGAGTGATTGCGTGAGTCACTCTACAGTTAGAGAAAACACTAACTTGCTAAAATCGCACATTTGTTATAAAGAGCAAGATGTGTTATAATATCGGCACAGTTAAGAAATACAAAGGCCTTGGTAATCGAATAGCTGTTAGTGTTTTCTCATTACATAATTGAACGATAAAGGGAACATAGATATGGATAAAACAGAAGTAAGGAAACGTGTAATATGCTTATATCGCGTTTCTACCAAACAGCAGGTCAATAAAAGCAACAGTTTCGGTGAAGCAAAAGATGATATCCCAATGCAAAGAATTGTTTGTAGGGATTTTTGTGCCAATAAGAATTGGGGTATTGTCTCTGAGATGTATGAAAAAGGTGTCTCGGGTTACAAGAAATCTGCCAATGAAAGAGATGCTATTATAGAGCTTCGAGAAATGGCTATACGTCGTGAATTCGATATCCTGCTTGTATTTATGTTTGATAGATTGGGCAGAAGAGAGGACGAAACTCCTTTTGTACTTCAATGGTTTGTCGAACACGGAATAGAAGTTTGGTCGGCAAATGAAGGTCAGCAAAAGATCGAAAACCATGTGGACAAGCTGATGAATTACATACGATTTTGGCAAGCATCAGGTGAATCTGAAAAGACTTCGCTTCGTGTCAAGACCAGAATGGAGCAGATGACGAGCGAGGGAGTATTCACGGGCGGTTCGGTCCCTTACGGTTATCAACTTGTTTATCGAGGACGAAAGAACAAGAAGGGGCAAGATGTACGTGACCTCGAAATACATCCGGAACAATCAGAGGTAGTAAAGATGGTGTTCAAATATACAATTGAACTCGGCTACGGTTCACATATGTTGGCAGAACATCTTAACGATTTGGGATATCGCACACAAAAAGGAGCACCATTCCAAAGCAGTTATATACTCAGAATTTTGCGCAACCCCATATATAGAGGTTTCTTGCAAAGAGGTGATGCAAGATCAGAGAGAATTGAAGCATTGCAGATTATTTCCGATGCTGACTTTTTCAAAGCTCAAAATATTTTGGATCAGAGAGCACGTAACGATGAATCTAAGCGTACAATCGCTATGACTAACAAGGGAAAGACTCTTTTGAACGGTAATATTTATTGTGCGCATTGCGGATGCAGACTTGCTACCACAAGTTATACCGAAAGGTATAAGCGCAAGGATGGAAGCCTGTATGAAAAGCAGAGTAGTCGATATGTGTGTTATCATCGAAGCCGAGGTCTTAATGACTGTGATGGCGCAACAACCTATATAGCTGATAAGATAGATAAAGCGATTATGAAAGCCATGCGAACGATATTTGCTAATATATCCGGTTGCCCTCAGGAAGAGAAGATCGCGGAAGCTTATAAAAGTGTAATTGCCAGCAATCATAAATTACAACAAAAACTCAACTATGAACTTCAGCGAGATACCACACAACTTGAGTCTTTGCGTTTGGAAATTGGTAAAGCACTCATAGGCGAAAGCGTGTATACACAGGAAGATTTAGCTATAGCAATTACAGCACTTCGCAAGAAGATATCCGACAATCAGGAAAAGCTCGAGGAGCTTAAGCAAGAAGATGCTGCTAAGAAAGCAATTAGTGACAACATTATTCCTGCATATAGACAGTTCAAAACATGGTCTGAAGAGTTTGATGCGGCACCGCTGGAAATGAAGAAGATGATCGCAAGTCAACTGTTCTCTCGAATTGAGATAGGTAAGGGATACGAAATTCATTTGGAACTTGATACAACATTTAAGACATTCTGTGATGAATGGGTCTCGATACAGCAGATAACTGCCATTGCATGATGCAATGGCAGTTTTGACTTACATATCTATCGACTAAAAGGAGATAAAAGGGGGGATAAAATCTAACAACCTAAGCACAGCATTGTGTATGTCTTGAAACAGCAGAAATAAATAAGGCAAAGCCTGTTGGCAATCCAATTTATATTTAAGTTGTAAGAACACTAGTATTGTTCTTTCTGCGAGAATGGTAAGTGCGCGCTTAAAAGATTGTGTTATATGAGCGAGAGAGACAAAGCAAGAACATACGTTTTGATTGAACTTCTTAAAAGATTTGTTACTTACAAAGGTTGTCTTTCTTATTATCACATTGTTTTTTTGAATAAATGATGTAATAATGGTTTACCATAAGTTTTTATAATGTCATATTTACAATATTGGGTAGACTTATATGTGATTTTATGCTATAATGTATATATAATACATTATTACTTATAGTTTTGGAGGATACAATGAGAAAAATAACTGAACATGATGAGAGCTTGTTTTATTGTGATGTGGAAGAGAATGATGTTACTTGTACATTTATCGATAAGCTACGTGATTTTTCTATAACTAATTCAAAACAAATTTATATTGTAAAAAGAGCTTTAGGTTCAAAGAAAGATGATCCGTATGAATTGGATGAAGTTGCGATAGTACTAATGCCCAAACATCCAATTCTGCTTCTTGATTATAGTAAAACAAATGGAGAAACTCAACTTAAAGAGTTCTTTGCTGACTTTAAAGAGGATTTGGTTTGTCTTGCAAATAAGTATGGTTATGATAAAGTATTAGGCAGAGGGCGTAAATGGCCTGATGATCTTTTTGTTACAGCGGAAATAAACAAATTTGATATTAATAGCTATTTATACAATGAAATAGATGGACAATATTTTAGAAAAATCGATTTATTGATTTCGCTATTAATTGGAAGTATTAATAGTATAGATAAAGTGGGTATAAACGATCCGGAAACCTTGTTGGATAAAGTAAAGCAAAAAATTATTTTATTTGATGGTCAACAAAGTAGATTTATTTATCAAAATTTAGATCAAAAAACTATTACTATACAAGGTATGGCGGGAACAGGAAAAACCGAACTGCTGCTTCACAAGTTAAAAGATGTTTACTCCTCGGAAAAGGAGTCTGTGGTGGTTTTCACATGTCATAATAAAGTATTAGCCAATGATATGAGAAAAAGGATTCCGCAATTTTTCAATTTTATGAAGGTTGATGAGCAAATTGATTGGGATTCGAGACTTTTTGTTTTTTCAAGTTGGGGCTCGGAACACGATTCTACATCGGGATTATATAGTTATATTTGTAACAAATATCATATTCCTTTTAGCACATTTAGCAATAATCATAATTTTGATATTGTATGCAAAAATGCACTAAATGAATTAGCCGAATTAGAGGATTTTGAGCCTTGTTTTGATTACATTTTTATAGACGAAAGTCAAGATTTTAAGGAGGGCTTTTTTGATCTATGCAGAAAGGTCACACGTAAAACTGTATATATTGCTGGAGATATTTTTCAAAATATATATGATACAACTGACAATATGGATGTAAAGCCTGATTTCTTGTTAAATAAGTGTTATCGAACTGACCCCAAGACATTAATGTTTGCGCATGCCGTAGGTATGGGGTTGTACGAGACACCTCAGCTTAATTGGATGGATGATACAGCATGGTCTTTTTGTGGATATTCTCTTGTAAAGAATAAGGAGAAGGGGACGGTTAGCTTAAGCAGAAAACCACTTAGACGATTTGAAGATATAGATGCGACTAACACAATAAGATTATCAATGTGTTCTGAAGATGAATATTCTAGTCAAGTATTAAAGGCGATTGATGAAATAAAAAAAGAAAATCCGAACGTATTGCCAGAAGATATTTCAGTAATTATTTTGGGAAGTTATAGCTCTCTTTGTTCTATAGCAGATAAAATAGTTGCATCACTTTTTTCGGAGTTTAAATGGAAGGCTGCTAAAGGATATGAAACAAAAGTAAAAGCGTCTGACAAGGTGTATATTAGCAATGTAAATAATATTAAAGGTTTGGAATTCCCTTTTGTTATTTGTGTTATTCCAAGGGGAATTACAAATAATATTCTTTTGCGCAACTCAATATATATGGCATTGACCAGATCATTTCTAACTTCCTATTTTATTGTAGATGATGAAAATTTGGATTTTTATAATACTTATTCTGAAGCTATTGATAAAATTACAACAAGTGGTGAGATGGAAGTACACGAGCCGACATTAGAAGAAAGAAAAGATATGAGAACAAAAATTCATATTACTTTGTTGGAGAAAAAGAAAACCTTTGAACAGATAATGTTTGATTTCTTTGAAGAAGAGTATCCAAATATGAAAAAAGATCTTCGAAAACTTATTGAAGATACAATGAGAAGATTTGCAATTAAGGATACTGAGAGTGATATAAAGCAACGAGCAAGGAAATTCATAGAAGAAGTAATTGGGGTTGATAATATATGAAGAGATACAACTTCGATTTACATCCGGAGCTTGTTGATTATACAGATTCTATTAGAGACAAGCAGACTATAGTGGGTATCATTGTTGGGATCACAAGGTTTTTGATTAATGCAACATTATGTGATTTAGTTGACGAATCAATGCCAATAGAAAAGGGAAAGATTCGTATTGTTATTTGTGTTGATAAAATGTCTCGGGTCTTCCTTATAGATGGTGACAAAATTCACTCTTTTTGTTTTCCTTTTACTATTGAAATCAATGATAATATTTTCAATATCACATTTGAACATATAAGTATTACTAGTGCATCTTGTTCTGTATTGTCATCGGTGTTCAATGATTCCTTTGAGGGAAAATCCATAGAATATGTGATGGAAAGATATTGGGATATAACTACTGATTTCGAAGTTGGAACCGACAACAAAGAAAATTATGGACATTTGATCGTATATATGCTACTGTTTGAACCCGGATATTTAAGGTTAGATTATGATAAAGATAACGAAAGTGAGGGCACGCATCCTTTAAATCATATCGATGTTAATTATGCAAACCCCAATACATACAAAATAGGATTGTCTAATAAATGGACTTGTGAAAAAATGATCGATTTTGTGAATATTAAAAAACCATGCTCTGTTATTTCTGACTGAAATGTCTTATATATTCGAATCAATAGCCTCAAATCACGAGATGTTACTACAACAAAAGCATTGATTTATCAAGGCTTTTGTAATTGATGCATATCAGACAAATTCTAAGGAGAAATAATTGATTTCACATAAATTGACAATTATACGATGGAAAGACATTTGTACAATCTCCCCATAGCAAACATATGTTGGTATATTTATGTGTAACGAGGTTACTTCGGTAGAGCACCTGACTGTTAATCAGGTTGTCGCTGGTTCGAGCCCAGCAGGGGGAGCCAAAAGAGAGAAATCCGAAATTATTGCCAATCGGCGATGGTTTCGGATTTCTTTTGTTTTTCGGTGATTTATCATGATGTGCCACGGTTTGTGGCATCGAGCAAGATCACCGCCTGAATATCCTTTTGTAACCGTGATGCCAAAACTTAAAACGAAAGGATATTTATTATGAAAAACATTACTTATACAGAACGTAACGGAATCCGTTATCCCAACCTCGCACTTCCCGAGCAAACCAATTATCCTCTTGGCAAATATGCCAGCCTGCGACTCTACTTCATGAGAAAACACAGACGTGGAACATACACCACATTACTAACTGAAGGTCGCTTGAATGAATACCTACACGCCATTGATATTCAAGCTCACGAATTGCTCGACCACATTATTCCTCGTCTTGCTAAAGAACGTGGCATAGACGAAGATCTTAAGGCTCACAATGCACTTCTATGGACTATGGAGATGAACAACATCAAAGCAAGCGCCGAAGAAATTATCTTGCAGGAGGTGGTCTATCAATGAGGTCGATCATCAACGAACTTTGGCACGGAAACATAATCCCTCAAGAGGACAGCAGAAATAACACAAAGGAAATGAAAGAACTCCTCAGTTATATGTCACGTCACCACGAGGACTTGGAAAAGAGCTTCACCGATGAACAGAAAGAGATATTTGAAAAGTTTCACGATTGTTGGAGTGAGTATATGAGTCTTGGTGAGGCTGCCATCTTCGAATATGCCTTCAAGCTCGGGGCGAGAATTATGCTTGCGGTTATGAACGAAAGGGAACAACAATAAGCTATTTAGCCGTGTGGACAAAAGTTCCACACGGCTTTTCAATATCATCGTTGTCACGCATCAGAGCTATTTTCTGTCTTATGCTACAAGGCTTTCTGAATGAGCTTTTCGATATGGCAATATATTGGCTCAACTACCATCAAAATCGTGTTTTAGAAGTGTGACATATGTAGAAAAATAGAACGTTAAAAAGCCTTATTTTACAAGATTTTTTAAGTGTCTTTTTGAGGTTGGCAAGGTATTTATGCCTACACACCTAATTCTGCGTTCTATTTGTCTACACGCTTTAATTATACCAAACGAAACGCATCAATTTAATCATTTTATAAGAAATGATTAAATTGATATTGACAAATGACGCAAAAGATGCTATAATATATCATAGATAAAAATAATGTAATGCGAGGTTTATATGCGTAGTTACAATTACAAAAACAAATGGCAGAAATTACTGACTCCAGAAGTGGTGTCCTTGTTGACACAGATTCATGAGTATAAGGGGGAGCAAACCCTTTTCATAGAAGCAAAAGCCGATACTCTGACTCAGCTTGTTGAAATAGCAAAAATACAAAGTACCGAGGCATCAAATAAAATTGAAGGTATTTATACCTCGGATGAACGTCTCAAGAGCCTTGTTTCAAACAAGACTACACCGCGAACAAGAAACGAGCAGGAGATTGCCGGATATCGTGATGTGCTCTCTACCATACACGAGAGCCACGACTTCATTCCCGTAAAACCGTCAATTATATTGCAGCTTCACCGCGATTTGTATAAATTTAGCGGAAAGTCCATCGGTGGTTCTTATAAAGGATCAGATAATGTGATTGCAGAGGAAGATAGTGAAGGAAATCAGTTTGTTCGCTTCCAACCCGTTCCTGCGTGGGAAACGCCTGCGGCGATCGATGCAATCTGCGACGCATTTGATGAAATTTTGGCGCAAACGGATGCCGATCCTCTTCTTGTCATTCCAATGTTTATATTGGACTTTCTGTGTATTCACCCATTCAACGACGGTAACGGCAGAATGAGCCGACTGCTCACCCTATTGCTTCTGTATCGTGCAGGTTATATCGTAGGTAAATATATCAGTATTGAGAAAATGATCGAGCAGACAAAAGAAACCTATTATGAAGCTCTGCAAAATAGTTCTGCCTATTGGCACGAAGACAAAAATGACTATATTCCCTTCGTACAGTATACGCTTGGCGTGGTAGTTGCAGCATATCGTGAGTTCTCATCAAGAGTAAAGCTCATTGCTACAAGTAATATGTCCAAGCCCGAGCGCATCAGGGAGATTATAAAAGAAACTCTCGGTAAAATAACAAAAACCGAGATTATGGAAAAATGCCCCGATATCAGCCAAGTCACAGTACAACGAGCACTTAATGAGTTGGTAACAAGTGGAGAAATTTTGAAAATCGGTGGCGGCCGCTACACCGCATATATGTGGAATCACAATAAGGAGAATTGAAAATGATTACAGGCGAACTTAAAAATAGAATTGACGGACTTTGGGATGTGTTTGCAGCAGGCGGACTTGTCAATCCCCTCGATGTAATCGAGCAGGTCACATACTTGATGTTTATTCGCGACCTTGACGACACAGATAATATCCGCGCTAAAGAAGCTGTAATGCTCGGACTTCCTCACAAGAGTATCTTCGCTGAAAAAGTAAGAGTTGGCGACCGCGAGATTGACGGCAATCAACTCAAGTGGTCAACGTTCCACGACTTTCCCGCAGGCAAGATGTATTCCACCGTTCAGGAGTGGGTATTCCCGTTTATCAAGGGGCTTCATGACGATAAGGACAGCGCATACTCCAAGTACATGGATGATGCCATTTTCAAAATTCCCACGCCCTTGCTTCTCGACAAGATCGTAACCATTCTTGACGATATCTACGCACAGATGGCGCAGATCAAGGATAGCGACATTCGCGGTGACGTATACGAATATCTGCTTTCCAAGATTTCGCAGTCAGGATTGAACGGCCAGTTCCGCACTCCTCGTCATATTATTCGTATGATGGTAGAGCTGATGGATCCCAAGGCAGACGAAATCATCTGCGACCCTGCGTGCGGTACATCAGGATTCCTTGTTGCCGCAGGTGACTACCTTAAGGAAAAACGCAAAGAGGAGATCTTTTTCAACAGACAGAAGAAGGCGCACTATATGAACGGCATGTTCCACGGCTACGATATGGACAGAACCATGCTTCGTATCGGCGCGATGAACATGATGACTCACGGCGTGGACAACCCCTATATCGAATATCGCGACAGCTTGTCCGATCAGAATCCCGATAAGGAGAAATATTCGTTGATTCTGGCAAATCCCCCGTTCAAGGGTAGCCTTGATTACGATACCGTTTCTGCCGACCTTCTCAAGGTTTGCAAGACCAAGAAAACCGAGCTTCTGTTCCTGGCTTTGATGCTTCGTATGCTCCGTGTAGGTGGTAGATGTGCTGTTATTGTTCCCGACGGCGTGCTGTTCGGCTCATCCACGGCTCACAAATCAATCCGCAAGGCAATCGTTGATGATAATCGCCTTGAAGCAGTTATTTCGATGCCTTCTGGCGTGTTCAAGCCCTACGCAGGCGTTTCTACAGGAATTCTGATCTTCACCAAGACAGGACACGGCGGCACCGATAAGGTATGGTTCTACGATATGCAAGCTGATGGATTCAGCCTTGACGATAAGCGTAGCGAAGTCAAAGAAAATGATATTCCCGATATCATCGCGCGTTTCCATAACCTTGAAGCAGAAAACGACCGCGCACGCACCGAAAAATCCTTCTTTGTACCCAAGGACGAGATTGTAGGCAACGATTATGACCTCTCTATTAACAAGTACAAAAAGACGGAATATGCTCCTGTGGAATATCCCTCTACCGCAGAGCTTATGGTAGAACTGCACGAGCTCGAAATGGAGATTACAAAGGGATTGGCTGAGTTGGAAGGGTTATTATAATGATATTCAATTTTAATATTTCATTTACGGATGATGAGTGGAAAATCATCATAATTGAATATCTCAGAGTATGGACAGGTATCCCACTAACTACAAATGGCGATTATGATATCGAGAACTTGAAGTTTTTTGATGGTTTGCTTGGAACACTATTAAAACATACCGAATCGCTATTGAAAGAATATCCGTCTTTTTTAGATAAAGAATTCGTCGATTCGTGGAAATATCAAGGTAAAATATATCGCGTGATACATCCGCATTATGTGTCCGATAATGATTCAGTAGAACCGCGTATCATAATGCCTGAGGTTAATTATCATAGGATGATTACTCATTGGACAAGCGATTATACCTTTACAGGTTTGTTAGCCACCTCTAAAATATTCGACGATGAGGAATATATCATCTTAGAGGCAGATACAGGAGAACATTTGGCCTTTGATGTTAATAAATTTCGACAAGCTAATAATGCCCAAGAAGTATATACACAAGGAGAAAATGAAATCATTTTCCCTATGTACAAGGAAAATATTAAAGAATACCGCATGACTATCCAAGAATTCATAAAGAAAAAACAGGAGGAGATGCATTAATGGGCAAGAAAAAAGAATTGGCGTTGGGTTATGGTGTTTCTGCACATTTGGCATATTGGCACGCACAGGATTTCAAAGAAGCGGCGGATGCCATATATGAAAAAGAACCGTCTAAACCCGTAATAGTTAATCTTGCCTTTTCTTGTGAATTGTACATGAAAGCACTCCTTATGTTACAAAGAAAGAGTCGTGAAATTATAATCGGTCACGAGCTCGATCAGCTATTTTCAGAATTGGACGAAACGATTCGAGAAAGCATCTTGCGCGAAACCAATATAAGAAATTGGAATCGCTTTATGAAAGACTCCTCTAATGCTTTCGAAGCATGGAGATATTACTATGAAAAAGACAAATCAATGATCGGACACATCCCGGAACTGTTTGGATTGGCAGATACGCTTGACAGGATATGCACCGAAATATTCTCGGTTAAGGAGAATCAAAATGGCTAAAAAGAAAGATAAACCGCAAGTTGTCAATAATATTGGAGAACTAAATCTTGAAATCGATTACGATAAGCTTGCGGAAGCAATAGTAAAGGCAAAGCAAATTGAAGAAGAAAATGTAGCAAAGAAAAAAGCCTCGGAATTGGAAGAATGGCAGAATAGCATTGGCGTAAATAAACATGAAGATAAAAAGGGACTCAAAAAGCAATTTTTTGTGTTTTTTAACAGTATTAAGGTTTTTTTGAATTTGCTATTCTTTTCAAAGAAAAAGAAAATTAGAGTTTCAATGACAGGTGCTTTTATGCAAAGCATTACAGCTATATTTTTTCATGTCATAAAAGTTATGCTTTGGATACTGTCTTTGGCGTTTATTAGTGTTTGTGTTTTTCACGGGAACATGGCTTTTAGTTTGTTGAATTATGTATATTACATAGGTTTTGCAATAATCGCTTTCATGTTGGCAAGTATTTTCAGATTAATGGCTATTGAAACTGAACAAATTACCGAACGCGAACGTGTTCTTGGAATTTTTACCGCGGTAATGTCGGTAATTCCCATGATAGAAATTATAGTTTCTTTTTTCAAGGAGGTGGGATAATGAAGCTGAGTGATGTTTGCACAAAAGGGACATCTAATATTGCTCAAAAAGACTTAGATGCTCGTAACGGGGCTTATCCTATCTATGGTGCAAGTGGGTTTATAAAAAACGTTGATTTTTATCATCAAGAGAAGCCTTACATTGCGATTGTAAAGGACGGTGCAGGAGTTGGGCGCGTTATGCAGTTGCCTGCAAAATCCTCTGTTATAGGCACAATGCAGTATATCATTCCTAATGAAGGTGTTTCTGTAGAGTATTTGGCATATGCATTGGAACACATGAACTTATCGAAGTATTATTTAGGTGCTGCAATTCCTCACATTTATTTTAAGGATTATTGTAGCGAAACATTGCCCAATCACACACCGGAAGAACAAACAAATATTTCACATGTTTTGGGATTAGTTAGCAACTTAATTTTCCTTCGCAAGCAACAACTTTCAAAATTGGACGAGATTGTCAGATCCAGATTCATCGAGATGTTTGAAAATGGTAATTTTCCATTGGTTAAAGCGGAAGATGTGTGCGAGTTTATAACTAAAGGTACCACACCTCCAACAGGTGAAATATATACAGAATTTGGTGACAATAGAATTCCATATCTTAAAGTATACAATTTGAGTTTTGACGGTTCTTTGTTATTTGATTGTGCTCCGCAATATATCGACAAATCAGTTCATAACGGCAATTTATCAAGATCAAAGGTATATCCAAACGATGTTCTTATGAATATTGTAGGCCCCCCGTTAGGAAAGTTCTCGCTTGTAACAAGCGCATTTGCCGAATGGAACATTAATCAAGCTATTAGCATTTTCAGAGCTAAGAACAATGTATTGCCGAGATTCCTATTATCAGCGTTAATGCAGCCAACTGTTTTAGAGCCATTTTTGAAGCAGGCAGTCGGCGTCCGTCAATTGAATATCAGTTTGGAGCAATGTAGAAATATTCAGTTCCCATTGCCTCCAATAGAACTGCAAGCCGAGTTTGTGGCCTTTGCTGAACAGACCGATAAATCGAAAGTAACAGTTCAAAAGAGTCTTGAAAAGCTTGAAACACTAAAGAAAGCCCTTATGCAACAGTATTTTGGATGAGGTGCTTGATATGCCAAATTTAAGAAACGAAATAGATTCATATTTGCAGAACCTATTGGCACTACAATTCAAAGCGTCAAGTGGTATTTCGCATAATCTTACCAAAGGAGAATTGCGTGAGAAGTTTGTCAAACAGGTTGTTAATAGTCAGTATCCACATGTACAGTTGAAATCGGGTATTCTCATTCACGACGATTGGCAAAGTTCTCAGGGCGACTTTATTTGGTTGAAAGCAAACGCTCGAGTCGGAAATTTCTCTGTTTATGAGTTGTCAGATTGCAAATTATTTATGGAAATCAAGAGCAACGCTCAACACGCCGAACTTGTTGCTTTAGATACGGTTGCCGGCGAAATTCATCGACGTTCGCGAGCAATTGACGGAAATGCTCGTGTTCTTGTTGGAATGTTTTGCTATGCAACCGATGCATCAGACAAAACTGTGTTGAAAAAACTCGGCTTTTCATACGATAAGGATCTCCAAGGTTATTGTGCATACGATGCAACCAAAGACATCTTCAAAGAAATTGATTTCTTATTCTCATTGAATATTGGGGAGGACGGAGCGCCTTCTCCGTACATAGTTATCCGTGATATCTTCGGTAATTGTTCACTGTATAACGCTAACCCCGTAATCGCGAACTTCTTCAACTTCTTCAAACAACAATAAACTCACTTTTAAGGAGGAAAACATGGACATCGGAATCGTTGTTAACATTATTCTCTCTATTTTATCATTCGCATTGGCAGCCATTTCGGTGGTTACCGTGGTTATTACACTCAAGCAAAATAACAAGATGCTGGAGGCAAACGCAAGGCCTTACGTTGTAGCGTATCTGGTGTATGAAGAATTTCATAATTGCGTTTATTTGTGCGTTAAAAATTTTGGTACAACCAGTGCAATTATAAACAGTTTGCAAATTACGCCCCAAATTCACTTGTGCGAAAAAAGTAGCAATGAAGTATTAACCAATGCGATGATTGCACCTAACCAGCAGGTTCACTTTTTAGCACTTGATGAAACCAAACAAGGAAATTTTGAAAGAGAAACATATTCGGGAACAGTCAGTATTACATACACAGACTGTTCCACAAATAAACAGTATCAAGAAACTTATAAAATAACTACAGAGTATACCAATGAAGTTATGTCTTTGCGTTCAAGTAATAGTGGAATGAACAAACTTGAGAATTCCATAAGAAACATAGAGAACATTCTTGCGTATATGAAGAACAGCAATATGTAAACAAGTTGATAAAGCATCGAGATTGAGGAGAGGTGAAGACATTGAATAGTAATAGAATAAAGGAATGCACGGACTTATCGTGTGAAATATTAAAGAACTTCGAATTGTCAGAAATACCTGTTGGTAATATTATTTTGAAATGCCTTCGCCTCTGTCGGTTGTTAGGCGATCAAGAAGGAGTATTGCTTTTTACTTTCGAATCAAGTGGTTACCCTCGTGGAATCAACGGCAAATACACATCGGAGGCAGAAAGAATAGCTGTGCTTGCTCATAGAGGATTTCAGCAATATGATTATAACACCAAAAAACTTGCAAATTACCTTTCATATGCATTGCTCTCAGATATCGAATCCTGCATTGAGACTTTGCGGATCAAATTAGCCGCCTCGGTTGACCCGGACATTTCTCTTACATCTGCGAATCCTAACCAATATCTTTTCCCACCTGCTGGTAATTCGGATGAACGTTCCCAAATAACCTCACAAATTCAACAGAAAACGCAAATATTGGCACAGGTCAAAGGCGCGTTGTATAATTATGTTTTGACAATATACAATAAGTTGGTATATGGAAACATCGTAGAAGATATATTCACGGAATCGCGAATGAACGTCAATCAAAAATTAGGAGAGTACTGTCCTAAATCCATTGAGAAATTTGTGTCTGTATATGAGAATTTGTCCTCTGATAATCCGGAGGATTATGCCAATGCCGTTCATTCATGTAGAAGAATACTGTTGGATTTAGCAGATGCGCTATATCCGCCTTCGGATATTCCGGTACAGATCAATGGAAAGTCTATAAAAGTGGGAGCCGATCAATATATCAATCGTCTGATTCAGTATATCAGTTCCAAGTCGGGAAGCAAGACTTACAATGATGTAGTTGGTTCAGATTTGAGCAGTATTGGCATGAGGTTAGACGCCATTAATGATGCGGTATGTAAAGGAACGCACACTGATGTAACCAAAGACGAAGCAACAAGGTACATTATACATACCTATCTTTTAATTAGCGATATTGTTTCTCTGTAGTATCTAACAAAGTGATAAAAACACAAAAGTATAAATTTTTATATGGGATATATGAGAGGTGACATAAGTGGATAAGTATTTGCCGTATATTGCAACTGTTGTTTGTGCTATTGTTTCTGGAATCGCAAGTTATCTGGCTGCGCGTAAACAGTCCAAAGCAGACCTTCAAAAGCTTATGAAACAACATGAACTTGATATTGAAAAAGAACGAGAAAAGTTTGCAATGGAAAAAGAGAAGATGGAGATCGAACACAAACATCAGCTTGAGCTAAAACAAAAAGAGATGGAAAACCAACTTGGAACAGATTTAATTTCAACGATGACCAGAGAATATATGCGTTCGCCTGAAGGACGCGCACAAATGCGTAATGCTGGGAAGAAAAAGTAAGGAGGTATTATATGGATCCGAATACCGCAATGGAAGCCGCAACTGAAGGAGCAAAAGCTCTTACAAAGTTTCAAGAAATAGTACAAAAAGTATTTGGTCCAAAATGGACACGTAAGCAAGCAGATGCTGATGCTTATGCAGATGAAAGAAAACTAAAAACCATTCGCGATAATCCCGATATGGAAATTGTATATATTGCTGGTGAGATGCACGCGAGAGAAAGAACTCCAGAAATGCTTGCTATGCGGGCAGAACAACGCATGCTAACCGAGAAAATTCGAGAAGAGGAAAATATTGAAAATGTGCTTGAAATTGTAGCACAAGAATTAGGAAAAGAAGATGATGTTTCTGAAGAAAAGGTTGACGAGGATTGGATCACTCGGTTGTTCAATATCGTAAAAGATATAAATAACAAAGAAATGCAGTATGTATGGGGGAAAATTCTCGCAGGTGAAATTAAACAGCCCGGAAGTTTTTCTTTAAGAACACTTGATACAATAAGAAATCTGTCTCAAAAAGAGGCAGAAATTTTCCAAAAAACTCTACCCTTAGTTATGGAGGGGGATGGGGATTGGTTTGTTACTACAAAATCCTCGATTCACGACAGGTATGGAGTAACATATGAAGATATTATGATATTGGATGAGTGTGGGTTAATTGTTTCCAATGGATCTGTTTCATTAACAATAACAATATCTAAAGATTCAATAATTGCACACAACACGCGACACGCACTCCTAACGGAAGGATTGAAAGGTGAAAAGAGTTTTTCTTTTGGTATATATTCACTTACCAGCGCAGGAAAGGAATTGCTAAAAATATTAGAATATAACCCTAATGATGCGTATTTCAACGATTTCGCTGAGTTTGTTTTCAAAGAAAATATGCATAGCAAACTCAAAATTCAGCCGATTCAAAGTATTAGAGATAATAAGGTACGCACTACGGGAGAAACAGTGCGAGAATTTTGCATTTCTCAAAAGAGGTAAAAATGACCAACTTCGATTTTCTGAAAACCACCCCCGATTTTGACACGTTTGCGGATGTGGCAATATCGGCGGAGAAAATATTGCATATCGACGTAGATTCCTGCGTGCTGAATTGCCGTAGGGCGATGGAGTTTGCGGTCAAGTGGATGTATTCTGTTGACCGTGATCTCGTCATGCCTTATCAGGATAACCTCGTCAGCCTCATGAATGACGACAAGTTCCGTGATATTATCGGCACCGATATTTGGCGACGTATGGAATTCATCCGCAAGCTTGGCAACAATGCAGCGCACGGCGGTAAAAAGGTAACCAAGGAACAGGCAGAACTATGCCTTGAAAACCTCTTTGTCTTTCTTGACTGTGTCGCATATTTCTACGCGCCCGAATATACCGAGCAGCAGTTTGATAAATCATTGCTCGCTCTCACGTTAGACGAGGCTCTTTCCTTCGTTCCCGAAAATGATATTGATATCGCCAAGCTGATCGAGGAAAACAAGGCGCTCAAGGACGAGCTTACCGCCCGCCGCGCCGAGCAACAGCGGACCTACGTTCCAAAGCCTCTCGATCTCTCCGAGTACAAAACCAGAAAGATCTATATCGACTTTATGCTTCAAGATGCAGGTTGGGTAGAGGGCAAGGATTGGCTGAACGAGGTAGAGCTTTACGGTATGCCCAACAAGAGCGAGGTAGGATATGCCGATTACGTTCTTTTTGGCGACGATGGTAAACCTCTCGCGGTTCTCGAAGCGAAGCGCACCTGTGTGGATGTTTCCAAGGGCAGACAACAGGCAAAGCTCTATGCCGACCTTTTAGAGCAGAAATACGGCCGAAGACCTATCATTTTCCTCTCAAACGGTTTCGACACTCGCATTTGGGATGATAAGCATTATCCCGAGCGCAAGGTAGCATCTGTTTACTCCAAACGCGATCTTGAAAAGCTTTTCAATCTGCATACGATGCGCACAAGCCTTAAGAATATGATGGTGGACAAGACGATTGCCGGACGTTACTATCAGGAGGGTGCGATCAAGGCAGTATGTGAGGCGTTTGACAAAAAGAATCGCCGCAAGGCTCTTCTCGTTATGGCAACCGGCTCAGGCAAAACGAGAACCGTAATTGCTCTTTGCAAGGTGCTCTTAGATCACGGCTGGGTGAAGAATATTCTATTCCTTGCTGACCGCAATTCGCTCGTTACTCAGGCGAAGCGCGCTTTTGTGAATATGCTTCCTGACCTCTCTGTATCCAATCTCTGCGAGGACAAGGAAAACTTCGATTCGCGCTGTGTGTTCTCGACATATCAGACCATGATGAACTGTATTGATACGGTTAAGGACGAGAACGAAAAGAAGCTCTTTACAGTCGGACACTTTGATCTCGTTATCGTGGACGAGGCACACCGTTCTATCTATAACAAGTACAAGGATATTTTCAACTATTTTGATGCGCCGTTGGTTGGTCTTACTGCAACCCCCAAGGATGAAATCGACAAGAATACCTATGAGATTTTCGAGCTTGAAAACGGTGTTCCTACCTACGGTTACGAGCTTGGACAAGCAGTTGCTGATGGCTTTCTTGTTGATTTTATGTCGGTTGAGAGCAAACTGAAATTCATCGAGCAAGGTATCGTGTACGATGATCTTTCAGAAGAAGACAGACAAGCTTACGAGGACACCTTTGAGGACGAAAACGGCGAGCTTCCAGAAAGTATCGCTTCCTCTGCTATCAATGAATGGGTATTTAACGAGGATACCATCCGTCAGGTGCTCCATATTTTGATGCAGGACGGTCTGCGTATCGACTACGGCGAAAAGCTCGGAAAGACAATCATCTTTGCCAAGAATCACGAGCATGCCGAAAAGATTCACGAGATATTTGGCAAGGAATACCCCCATCTGGCTGGATATACCAAGGTCATTGACAACTATATGACTTATGCGCAGAGCGCGATTGATGAGTTTTCCGATCCAAAGAAATTGCCTCAGATTGCGATCTCCGTTGATATGCTCGACACAGGTATTGACGTGCCCGAAGTGCTGAACCTCGTGTTCTTCAAGAAGGTGATGAGTAAGGCAAAATTCTGGCAGATGATCGGTCGCGGCACTCGTCGCTGTGATGGGCTTATGGATGGCAAGGATAAGGACAAGTTCTACATTTTCGATTTTTGCGGAAACTTCGAGTTCTTCCGTATGAACAACGGTCGACCTACGGCAAATCAGATTGCCCTGCAGGGAGCTATCTTTAAGCTCAAGGCACAGATTGCTTTCAAACTGCAGGATCTTGTATATCAGACAACCGAATTGATTGCATTCCGCAAGACCTTGGTTGACGATATGGTGCGCAAGGTGCGTGAACTCAACAAAGAAAACTTTGCTGTTCGTCAGCATCTGCGCTACGTTGAGCAGTATGCGAATTCCGATAATTACAATTCACTTACTTATGAGGACACATTGTTGATGGCGGAAGAACTTGCTCCGCTGATCACGCCCGATGAGGATGAAGCATCGGCAGTTCGTTTTGATGCTTTAATGTATGGCATTGAACTTGCATATCTTGCCGGCAAGAAATACTCTCGCGCCCGTACCGATCTTTATAAGAAGGTCAGTGGTATCGCAAGTGTGGCAAATATTCCTGAAATTATGGTTCAGTCCGAGCTCATCAATAAGATTCTGCATACCGATTACTTGGATACCGCAGGTATCAATGAATTTGAGCATATTCGTGAAAATCTCCGTGATTTGATGAAATACATTTCAAGAATTGGCGTGAAGTATATTACCAATTTCGATGATGAGATTCTTTCGATTGAATGGAACGAATCGGATCTTGAAAGCGATGATCTCAAGAATTACAAGGCGAAAGCAGAGTTCTATATTCGTCAGCATCAGGAGGAGGCGGCAATTGCAAAGTTGAAGAGCAACGTTCCTTTAAGCGCAGAGGATGTCAAGTCTCTTGAACGCATTTTGTGGAGCGAGGTCGGCAGCAAGAAGGATTATGAAGCAGAATATGGCGAGAAGCCTCTTGGCGAGTTTGTGCGAGAAATCGTCGGACTTGATATGTCAGCAGCTAAAGCGGCGTTTGCAGAGTATTTAAGTGATGTTAATCTTGACGCAGACCAAATTTATTTTGTTAATCAAATCATTGAGTATATCGTACGAAATGGCGTGATGAAGGATATGTCGGTGCTTCAAGAACCTCCATTTACTGATAGAGGCAGTATTGTCGAGGTATTTACCGATATTTCGATTTGGTTGGGCATCAGGAGCGTAATTGAAAAGATTAACGCAAATGCGGCGGCATAATGCTTCACGCCCAGAAGGCACGAAGTAAAACCAAATAACAAATAGCGACGAGGCCGCACGTAAAGTGCGACCTCGTTTTGTTGTCGTGAAATTTTTGAAAAACCTATTGACAAGCTTTCTTTCGTATGCTATAATTACTACACGGTACAAATGTACCTCGAATAAAACGGAGGCATTTATGAATAAGTGGAGTCCCGAGAGGGCAGAGGCGATCCGCCAATTTATAGACGAATATTTTATTGAGAACCGCAAGTCACCGACGGTGCGCGACATCGCGGCGGGTACGGGTATCTCAAAAACTTCGGTGCAGAGATACCTTACCGATATGAAAGAGCACGGCGAAATCGAGTACAACGGTCGCCGCAGTATCGGCACAAATCTCTCGCGCAATATGTTTGAAACAACGCCCGCAATTCGATACGATTCTACGGTGTCCTGCGGGTTGCCGAGTGAACCGAACGTGGAAGAAGCAGATATCATTCCGCTCCCCACGGCGCTTGTCGGTGACGGAAAGTTTTTCATTCTTACAGCAAAAGGTGATTCGATGACGGACATCGGAGTTGACGATGGCGACCTTGTTATCGTACGAGAGCAGAACTCTTGCAGGGACGGAGATTATGCGGTTGTCCTTGTAAACGGATCTGAAACGCTACTCAAAACGATAACCTATCTTCCCGACAAGAAAGCATATTTGCTTCACGCGGAGAATCCCGACTACGATGACCGCATTGAGCGCAACGTACAGATTCAAGGAATTGCAACGCAGGTTATCAAAAAGCTTTGAGGGAATAACGCTGTCTGTCAGTCTTAGCAAGCATCGCGCTTGTGCGCTATTTGTACGTACAAATATGACAGCGGGCTGTCTATCAGTCGCAGCAAGCACTGCTTTTGGACATCACTTGTCCGTACATCGTCCAAATGCTACCCAAAAGCGTTTGATGTGGGGAGTACCCCATACCCCCATTCTGTTTTATAAAGGAGTATAAATGTCAAGAGAAAACAAAGATAAAAGATTTGAAATCAGGCTCTCGGAATCAGAGCGCGAACGCTTTTTTACTGCAGCCGAAGCTTGTGGAATGACACCGAGTCAGTATATGCGAACAATGCTTTGGTTTCTTCATCCCGCAAAATTGCCGATAGAAAAGTATGTAGATATGTTGGAGCAATTGCTTGAGATGAACAAAAATCTCAAAGCGTTGACCGCAGAACTCAAGTTGTCGGGAGAAATTCCGAGTGAAGAAATTGCGTTGGTGACACAAAAGATAGATGCGCTCAGTGATGAGGTGCTATTAGCTATACAACATCCGTTTGAGGTGATAGATCCGGAGGATGTCAGACATTTACCGTATGAGTTTTTATTTGGGGAAGGATGGAGAAAATTACGTGAAAGAAATCGTTCGCAAAGCAATTGAAATATTAAAAGATAAGAATTATTCGCGTATTTGTTTTGATCTTTCTTCGTTAAATTGGGAAGAACTTCGCCGCAGAATTATAGAAATTCTCACGGATAAGCGTGGTGAGCTTGGCATCCCGAAAGACAAAGTTGAAGCGATTGCTGAAATGATCTTGCCCGATATTGTCGCATTTTTCCAAACGGAAGAGGGAAAGAAAGTATTTGAAGAATGGAAGAAAGAACAAGAGGAAAAACAGAAAAAGGAAGGCGGTGAAACATGAGAGGTGTCATTTACGCTCGATATTCCTCGGATAATCAGCGCGAGGAATCAATAGAAGGTCAGATTAGAGAGTGCAAAGTTTTTGCCGAGCGCAACGGCATCGACATCATCGGAAGTTATATTGACCGCGCGTTTTCTGCTAAGACCGATAACCGTCCCGACTTTCAACGTATGATTAAGGATAGTGCATCAAAAACATTTGATGTAGTTCTCGTTTGGAAGCTCGACCGCTTTGCCCGTGATAGATACGACTCTGCATATTACAAACGTGTACTTCGTAAGAACGGAGTTAAAGTTGTTTCAGCAACCGAGGCAATCTCCGAGGGCGCAGAGGGGATTTTGCTCGAGTCCTTACTTGAAGGCGTGGCAGAATACTACTCGGTAGAGCTTGCAGAAAAGACGCTTCGAGGCATGACCGAGAACGCTCTTGCCTGCAAAGTTAACGGAAGTGTTCCTCTTGGCTATGTTCCGTCTGAAGATGGTCATTATCAAATCGATCCGACATACGCTCCAATTATTGTTGAGATCTACGAGATGTATAGAGACGGTATGACGATGAAAGAGATCGTCAGCGAACTGAAAACAAGAGGAGTTCGTAACCGAAAAGGCGCGGCGATAACTGAAAATGTTGTGAGCAATATTTTGAAGAACCGTCGTTATCTTGGCGAATACATTTTTAGAGACATCGTAATTCCCGACGGTATTCCGCGCATCGTGTCACAAGAATTATTTGATAGAGTGCAGGAGCGAATGGAAACAAATAAAAAAGCTCCGGCAAGACACAAAGCCGAAGAAGAATATTTGCTTTCCACAAAACTGTTTTGCGGAAAGTGCAAACGTATGATGGCGGGCGAAAGCGGTAAACGCAGAGATGAAGCGGTCTATCGTTACTACAAGTGCTCGGGCGTTAAGCGCAAACTTGGTTGCGATAAGAAGACGGTTCGCAAATCATGGATAGAAGATCTTGTGGTTGAAGAAATCAAAAGACTTGTTCATGACGATGAAGCGGTCGCGTATATAGCCAACTGCGTGATGGAAATACAAGGACGAGAAAACCCCATACTGCCGTGTCTGCGCGAGCAGCTTGCGGAAGTGGAGAAGGGCATAGGAAATCTTGTAAATGCTATTCAGATGGGTATTTGTAATGAAGCCACCAAGAAACGAATGGACGAACTTGAAGCGAGAAAGTCCGAGCTTGGTATTCAGATAGCCAAAGAAGAACTTGCTAAGCCTATCGTTACAAGAGAGCAGATCACTTGCTGGCTTGAACATTTCCGAACCTTTGACACAAACAAGTTTGAACACCGCCGCCGATTCATCGACACCTTTGTAAATGCCATCTTCTTATACGATGACAAGATGGTCATCACATTCAATTACAATAAGGGAACAAAGACAATAACCTTTGCCGAGCTTGAAGCTTCGGGTATTCTCTCTATTTCGAATATAGCTTCCACGGGGGAGCCAAAAAAGGCACCAAGGAATTCATTCCTTGGTGCCTTTTTTCGTTTCTATCTTATGGCGATGAACCACTGGTGTTTGCAACGCAAACACCAAGAGTTTGCGGTAGTAGACACTTCAAAGTCTGCACAATCTTCATCCGCAAACGGTGGTTCTGAGCCCAGTTATCTTTTGTTACCGACTTATACTTAACAGGCAGCTCGAGGCTCTAGCTGAGAGCCTGACCCGTGTTGCACGTTTTTTCGAAGAAAAATGCGGTCGTTTAGACCGCAAGGAAACACGGTGCAATGTCGCCCAAAGGGCGACTTGCATGTTGATACAGGTTGTCGCTACGATGCCCAGATGCGAGCAAGCTCGCTTGGGGAGCCAAAAAAGGAACCAAGGAATTCATTCCTTGGTTCCTTTTTTCGTTTCTTTCTAATGGCGATGAACCACTTGCTGTTTGCTCCGCAAACAGCAAAGTTTGCGGTAGTTCAAATTATATTTTACCACTCACTCCATCCGCAAACGGTGGTTCTGAGCCCAGCATTCGCCTCGGTTTTTTCGGTTGGCTTTTCTTGTTGTTCTTGCTTCAGCGACGACTTATAATTAACAGGCAGCTCGAGGCTCTAGCCGAGAGCCTGACCGCTTATTCTCGGTGCCGCTTGCTGCATGAGGTCCAGTGGACCTCAAGAGAATATGCGCTGTTGACGCCATAGGCGGCAACTGGGTTAATCCAGGTTGTCTTCTATATTTTCGCACTTCCTTTGTTCGAGCCCAGTATTCGCCTCGGTTTTTCTGTTGTCTTTGCTTCTTGTTCTTGGTTCAGCGACGACTTATACTTAACAGGCAGCTCGAGGCTTTAGCCGAGAGCCTGACCCGTGTTGCACGTTTTTTCGAAGAAAAATGCGGTCGTTTAGACCGCAAGGAAACACGGTGCAATG
>JAGBRZ010000069.1 GCA_017632155.1 Clostridia bacterium | reverse complement strand
GGCTTGTCGTCCTAGCAAGATTAATATCTTGCGTCGTCCTCCGCACCCAAAATTACCTAAAAATTAAGGCTCTCGGGTCGGAGATTTTTTGGCTGACAAATATTCGTCAGCAGCAGGAAAACGCCGATGATAGTATATTAATACATTCGAGGCGTTTGACGAACTGATGGCGGATAATTGTCGCCAAAAAACTAGTTCGTATTATTCTTGTCACTCTAATATAAAACTGAAATAAACAATAACTCGGATATTGAGAAGTGTTGCTTCAAAATATCCGAGTTATTTGAATTATTAAATTATTAGTCGGCACAATGGATTGCAAAAATTTGCATTAAATTTTTTGTCGCGTCTTTCTGTCCACTGACCACTGTCCACTAATTTCCCCGTTTCCCACCTTTTTAGGGGTTACATTTCGTCGCAAAATAGATTATAATTATAGTGTAACGAAATTTTTTGCGAGGTAATTATGGAACTTATACTTATAAGCAATTCGAAGCTCAAGATAATGTTGAGCGCCGAAGATATGAAAAAATACAATATTGAATGCGACGGCGAGAGTGCCTTGCGGCGTGGGTTCAAGCCCGTGCTTGAGATGGCGCACGCTGATTGCGGATTCGATATTGAAAGCGGAAGACTTCTTGTTCAGGTCTTTCCCTCAAGGGGCGGCGGCTGCGAGATGTTCGTCACGCGCGTTGCGCTTTCGAGCGGAATAAAGGAAAACGACGCGTCGGTTTGCATTTTTGACACAATGCAGTCGATGATCGCGCTTTGCCGCATCCTTCACACGCGCGGTCTTGGCAAAAACAGCGGTGCATATGTGCTCCCCGAGGGTGCATTTGCACTGATACTCCCCGAATTTGACCGTGACGAACGCTTGCCACTTGAGGCGGCGGTGATAAATGAATTCGGATACCGCCGCGACTGCGAAAAGATCGAAGGATACATAAAAGAACACGCAAGAGTAATTTTTGCCGACAATGCTGTGGCAAGATTGGCAGATTTTTGATAAAATGCTTGACAACCGTCCCGATGATTGATATAATTATTATATGATAATTTCGGAGGTTGAATTTATGGATAACATAGATGCAAAATGGGAAGCTCTCGAGGCAAAGTGCCGCGAGTGCAGGAAATGCTCCCTTTGCGAAACGAGAACGAATTGCGTTTTCGGAACGGGCAACAGGAATGCCGACTTGATGTTTGTCGGCGAAGCACCGGGCGAGCAAGAGGATCTTTCCGGCACCCCCTTTGTCGGACGCGCGGGACAGCTCCTTGACCGTTTTCTTTACGCCGTTGACATCAAGCGCGAGGACGTGTACATCGCGAATATTCTCAAATGCCGTCCGCCCAAAAACCGCGACCCTCTTCCCGCAGAGGAAGACGCTTGCATAGATTTTCTTCGCGAGCAGGTTCGTCTTGTGCGCCCGAAAGTCATCGTCTGCCTTGGCAGAATTGCGGCTATGAGGCTCATCAAGCCCGATTATAAGATCACGCAGGAGCACGGAACTTGGGTCGAAAAGGGCGATTTCGCAATGACCGCTGTCTTCCACCCCGCCGCTCTTCTCCGCGACCCGCGCCGCAAGGAAGATATGCTTAACGATATGAAATCAATCAAGGCAAGACTTGATTCGAGTAAATAATAAACGGAAGGACGAACGACTATGAAAAAGATTATAACTTTATTTTTGGCTATCTGTATGCTCCTCCCCACGCTTGCGGCGTGCACCGCAGGCAATGCGGATGAAACAACGGCGGCAGAGATTCCCGTAGAAACGACGCTTGAGGAAACAACTGCGCCCGTACCCACGGGGCTTCTTCTCGCATCGAATGGCGTCAGCGATTACGTAATCGTCCGCCCCACCGAGTGTCAAAGCTTCATTCTTGACGCTATGACCGAGCTGCGTAAGGCGGTTGAAAGTAAATATAGTGTTGCTATCAAGCCTCAGGACGACTGGGTAAAGGGCATTGGAAAGGGAGATGCTTATATTTCGGAGGCACCCGAAATACTTATCGGTGAAACGAACCGAAAAGAAAGCATCGAGGTTCTTGCAACGCTTCAGTCCGGTGAGTACGCTATTCGTGTCAGCGGAAATAAGCTTGTTCTTATAGGTACCACAGATTATCTGACAGGCCTTGCTGTTCAGGAATTTGTGAAATTTGTCAATGAAAGTGCAAGCACAACCGAGCTTGCAGTATCGAATGATTACTCGGTGCTGAAATCGCAGGAGGATTTCAATAAGCTTCTTGCAGGCATAACTATGTATGCAATGGGTGACAGCTATTTCGGCGGTTCTTCGCTCGGAAAGGAAGGCACTTGGGTCAATCTGCTTGGCGAAAAGTACGGAATGGATTACGTTAATTACGGCATCGGCGGAAGTACAATGTCTGATTACGTAACCGACAAGAATCCCATGGTTCTGCGTTATACCAGAATGGCAAAGGGCGATGCGGATATCATTCTTCTTGAGGGCGGACGAAATGACCGCTCGAATAAGGTTCCGATCGGAGATCTCGACTCGCGAGATTCCAAGACCTTTATGGGATGTATCAATATTATGCTTGACGGAATGCTCAAGACCTATCCGAATGCACTTATTATCCTGATAACACCCTGGAATCACACGGGCAAGGTTGCCGATACCGGACTTTGTAACGTCGATTACGCAAATGCAATGCGCAAGCTCGCGGAGCACCGAAATGACAAGAGAATAGTCTGTCTGTATGCGGCAGACCCGAGCCTTGTCGGAGTTGATATGAACGATGCAAGCTTCCGAGCAAAATATTGCATCAAGCCGGATGACGTAAGCCACCTCAATCTCGACGGTATGAAGATGGTGCTGCCGTTTATGGAGCAGTTCATAGCTTCGGAATACGCGAAGTTCAAGGGACAATAACAATGATCAGATAACAAAAAATCGGGGCGATGCCCCGATTTTTTGTTATTTTTGATATTTTTTCAGTACAGCAACGTAGTCGGGATTGTTCAGCAAATTCTTGTGCTTTTCAAAGCGCGGATTGAGGTGCGCGTTAACTATCCATGTGAGAAAGTCTTTATCTGTGACAGATATCCGGTTGGGAAAATAAGCCTCGTGGATTGCTTTGTCGGTCTTTTCGCGTTCTGCAATTTTTTTTGCAACATAAAGGTTAAGATCAAGCAAAGCCACGATGTCACTCTCATCGTTGCCTTTGAATGTCAAATAATTTCTTACTTGGCTGATGAATGCTTCGGCAAGTCCGGCGAAGAATGCGTCACCTGTTTCGTTCAGCGCGTCAATCATAAGTTTGCCGTATTTTAATGCTTTTTCTGCCATTTCCTTTGTTGAAAGTCCTTTGTCGTAACAAATAGTTTTAGCGAGCTTATCTCCCGCGAAAGCAACGAGTTCGTACATATTTTTGTTGAGCCAATAGTAAAATTCCTCGGTGTTCTTGGCAAAAAGCTGTTCGATCTTCTGTTCCGAAGTTGCCCACCAGGTGATAAATTTATTCTGATAGATGTCAAGTGCCTCATCTGTTTTGCCTTCGGCGTGAAGGAGTTTTGCGCGCATATTCCATGCATCCAAGCGTATTCTGTCACTCATACATCCGTCAAGGATTTTGTCGCAAATGCCGAGAAATTCATCCTTATGAGCAAGCATAATTTCGGGATCGTTATCTGCATCTCCCGCGATTCTCCACATATAATAGTTCATTATGCGGTAATCGTTCGGATAATCGCGGTACGCTTTGCAGATGATTTCATCGGCGAGTTTGCTATTTTTGCTTCTCGTTTTTAGAAAAAGGTCTACAACCTCGTCTATCTCTGCTCGAATCTTTTCCTGATCGTACCCCATAAGCTCATCAAGCGTAACCTCGAAAAAGTATGCGAGGTGCTGAAGGAGCGTAATGTCGGGATAGGTCTCGCCGCGTTCCCACTTACTGACGGCGGCACAGCTTATGTTCATTGCAGTTGCGAGCTGTTCTTGTGTAATATTCTTTTTGTTACGTAAGCGCTTGATATTAGCGCCGATGTTCATTTCCATTTTAAATACCTCCAAAAAGTAAGCCGACGTCTGCTTCTGCCATTATTATAGCACATTTTTGGAATTTGTAAAGGTATTGTTAGGAAACTTCATATTAACTGCAGGTTGAAAGATGAACGTATAAGTTTCAATTCTAATGGATTTTCGCCCTCGGCGAAAATCTACCTTCCATTTTGCCGCAGGCAAATTATCATTCGGCGTAGCCGACGATCATTCTGCCGAAGGCAGATTATCATTCGAGCGAAGCGAGATAAGCAATCTTTCGAGTTTTTTGAACGTACTTTCACTCGCCGTCGTCAGAGGCAGTCTGCAATAAGGCTTACATATTCCCATCAGTGACAGCGCGGCTTTGACGGGGATTGGGTTTACCTCGCAAAACAGGGTATCTGCAAGGGGTAAAAGCGAGGCGGCGAGCTCTTTTGCTTCGCGTATTTTGCCCTCGGCATAGGCGTGGCAGAGGGCGGAGGTGTCCTTTGGCTTGACGTTTGAAAGCACCGAAATTACACCCTCGGAGCCGAGTGATAGGAGGGGTAAAGTGGCGTTATCGTTGCCGGACCAGAGGCAGGATTCGTTGCCAAAACAAGACAAAAATTGCGCTCCGTAGGCGATGTCACCCGTCGCATCTTTGATGCCGATTATGTTAGGAATGGCGAAAAGCTCGCCCCACACCGAGGACGGAATCGTCATTCCCGTGCGCGAGGGAACGGTGTAGACGATGATGGGAAGGGAGGTCGCGGAGGCTATCTCGCGGTAGTGGCGGACGAGCCCCGAGGGGGTGCATTTGTTGTAATAGGGAGTGACGGCGAGGAGCGCGTCGGCACCGTTTTGCTCCGCCGCGCGAGCCTTTTCGATTGCGTGCGCGGTGCAGTTCGAGCCGACTCCCATGATGACGGGAACGCTCTTTTGCACCGCCTTGACTGCCTCGCAAAGGAGCGTCAGGCACTCATCGTCGGACAGAGTCGGAGTCTCGCCCGTAGTGCCGCAGACAAGGAGTGCATCGATGCCCTCGTCGAGCTGAAAACGCAAGAGTTTTCGGTAAGAATCGAGGTCGAGTGCGCCGTTTTGATCAAATGGAGTGACGAGCGCCGTCGCCGCGCCGAAAAACAAAGAAAATTTACTCAAAATTTTCTCCTTTCTCAAAATAAATATTGCTTTTTTCGCGGTTTTATTATATAATATATATAATAGGCTAATTATACTTAATGTGAGATTGAAAATGAGTGATATTATTATAAACGCAAAGCCCGAAACGAGCCTTTGCACGTCCGATTTTGACTATTTTCTCCCCGAGGAGCAGATAGCGCAGCACCCCGCCGAGCCCCGCGATTCCTCGCGCCTGCTCTGCGTTGACCGAAAAAGCGGTGAGCTTTCGCACAAGCATTTCTACGATCTGATCGACCATCTGCGCGAGGGCGACACGCTTGTGGTCAACGATTCAAAGGTCATTCCCGCCCGTCTTTACGGACATGCCGAGGGCAGAGAAGAGGCAATGGTCGAGCTTCTTTTGCTCCGTCAGCGCGGCGACGATCTTTGGGAAACTCTTGTAAAACCCGGAAAACGCGCGCGCATCGGAATGAAGATGGTCTTCGGTGGCGGTGTTCTCACGGCAACGGTTGAGGATATTGTCGAAGAAGGCAACCGCCTTGTCAGACTTGAATACGACAAAAATTGTTATGCGAACGTTTACGATATGCTCTCCGAGGTCGGCGTAATGCCTTTGCCGCCCTACATCACGGAGAAGCTTCGCGACAAGTCCCGCTACCAGACAGTATATGCTAAGCGCGAGGGCTCTGCCGCCGCGCCGACAGCGGGTTTGCACTTCACTCCCGAGCTGCTTGAACGCATTAAAGCGAAGGGAGTTGCCGTTGTTCCCGTAATGCTCCACGTGGGTCTTGGAACCTTCCGCCCCGTCAAGGAGGAAAACATCGGCGAGCACATCATGCACACCGAATATATCTCGGTAAGCGAGGAAAGCGCAAACATCATCAACAGCCGCCGTGCCGCGGGCGGACGAACCATCTGCGTCGGTACGACCTCGTGCAGAACGCTTGAAAGCGTTTCGGACGAAAATGGCATCGTTCATCCCATCAGCGGCGACACGGGCATCTTCATCTACCCCGGCTACCGCTTCAAGGCGACCGATGCGCTGATAACCAACTTCCACCTTCCCAAATCGACGCTTCTGATGCTCGTTTCGGCTTTCTACGAGCGCGAGCGGATGCTCGAGGTCTACAATACCGCCGTCCGCGAGAAGTATAGATTCTTCTCCTTCGGCGATGCGATGTTTATTGAGTAAAAATATTGACAACATCACGATACCGTGATATAATATGGCGAAGTTATACCCGAAAGGAGAACGATAATGCCTGTCTTATCAAGATTTTACGGAATAATAATCCGAATGTATTTTCTTCAAAGCGAGCACAATCCCCCGCATATTCACGCGATATACAACGAGGACGTAGCCGCGATAGATTTTATGACCGGGGAAGTGCTTGACGGTTATCTCCCAAATAAGGCACTTGAAATGGTTCGTGAATGGATCTCTATGCATAAAGATACCTTGATGGAGATATGGAAAACTCAGGAGTTCAAGAAGATTCCGCCGCTTGAATGATTGGAGGCTGAATTTATGTTTCATAAGATAAAAAATGTTTTCCCTTTGCCCGATTACAGACTCAGCGTGCAATTTTCTGAAGGAATTACAAAAATTTATGACGTAAAGGTTTTGTTTGAAAAAATTCCGGAATTTTCGAAATTGCGCGACAATGCCGAGTTCGATTGTGTGTCTGTGGACGTGGGTGGTTATGGGATCGTCTGGAATGACGAGCTTGATCTTTCCTGCGACGAACTTTGGGAGAACGGAGTGCGTATAGATACCCCTTTTGACGGTTTGATGGCGTTCAGCGACGCAACCGAGCTTTGGGGATTGAACGAAAGTACACTCCGAAAGGCTATTTCATACGGAAAGCTTGTGAATGGAGTTGACGTTTGCAAATTCGGAAAACAATGGGTCGTTTCGGTTGATGCTATGAAAAGAGAATACGGCTCAGCCGAGAGAAAATCAATTCAATGAGGAAAAAATGAGTAAAATTATAGATTTCAAAATTTGGTCCCGCCTTTCTCCGGACGAGGATTTCAGACTGCCGAAGATCAGCGATTGCACACTTGAGCTGATCGACAACAGAGAAGCATCGCGCGAGGAGATTCCCGCGGAGATTCTTCTTTCGGCGGACGGCATCTGCCACCTTGTTCACGCGCGTCTTTCGGACTATGAGTTCGAAAGCTCGGAGCAGTATGCGCGCAAATTTGCGCTGAAGCTTGCGGGCTCGCTTGACGGCGCGGTCGAGGAAACCGGCAAGCCGATCGTCTTTTGTGCCGAAAAGCTTCTGCCCCCGCAGATCACGGAATTCACCCCGATGCTCACGCTTTCGGTCTGGTTTCCCTGCGATAAGAATTTTACCGATCTTTACGAGGATATAATCACGCTGCTTGAAAAGGAAATGCCCTTTGCTCTTCCTTCAAAGTACGGCAAAGAAATGCCGCCCGAGCAGGTTTATGGCGATAAAAACGCTTTTGTTGAGTTTTTGAAGGATACACCCGCGCCAATATGGTACACTCAGAAGCCGCTCACGCACGTTCACATCAACGATGCGAACCGAGCCGAGGCAAAGCGCACGGGACTTCGCACCAACCGAATTTCGATCCGTATGCCCGATGCTCTTTACGAGATCGAGGAGTGGAGATTCGCGCTTCGCAGACTTCTTAAATCGCTGACTCTGACCGTCGGCGGCTTCTTCGGGCAGATCTGCCGCGGTGAAAGTGGAGTCGTTTCCTGGTGGTGGCAGGGCGTGCCGCTCGAGCTTGGCGTAGCCTGCACCTTCGGCGAGCCCTATTACTCGCTGATTCCCGACTGTGCCGAAAAGGGCGAGCGTATTGCGGATGGCGTGGCGTATTTTGAGGAACCTTACGGCCCCTACGTACCCACCGAGCTCGTTTCGATGCCGAAAAAGAAGCTTTTCGGTAAGGAAAGAAGATTCCCCGACGATTTTACCGCTGCGGCGAATAATCCGATAAAAAAATGAGCAAGCCAAAGATAGTTGCCGTTGTTGGGCACACCGCTTCGGGAAAAACGGGTCTTGCAATTGCGCTTGCTGAGCGACTCGGCGGCGAGATAGTATGCTGTGACTCGATGCAGATCTATCGCGAGATGGATATCGGCACCGCGAAGCCCACCCCCGAGGAGCTTGCACGCGTGCCGCATCACACCGTCGATTTCGTTGACCCGATGCGCCCCTATTCCTGCGCCGATTATGCCGCAGATGCCGAAAAAGCAATAAGCGACATCCTCTGCCGCGGAAAGCTTCCCATCATTTGCGGTGGCACGGGGCTTTACCTTGACACTCTGCTCTTTGAGCGACCCTTCGACGAATGCGGCGGCAGAAGTGACGTCCGCGAGCGGCTTGAGAGAGAAGCCGAGGAGCTTGGAGCGCACGCGCTTCATATGCGCCTATCCGAGGTCGATCCCGAAAGCGCCGCAAAGATTCACGAAAACAACGTCCGCCGCGTGATACGCGCGCTTGAGATATTTGAAACCACGGGCAAGAAGAAAAGCGAGCTTGATGCGCTTGCCTCGCCCGCGAAATATGACTTTTTAGCCTTCGAGCTTCGCCGCACCGATATGGCGGAGCGTTACGCAAGAATTGAGGCGAGAGTTGACGAAATGATTGCCACGGGGCTTCTTGAGGAAACGAAAAAGCTCCTCGAAATGGGCATTTTCGAGAAAAATCCCACCGCCGCGCAGGCGATCGGATACAAGGAGATGCTCGGATACGCTTGCGGCGAGATGTCGCTTGCTGACGCTCGTGAGAGGCTTATAATCGCCACAAGGCAGTATGCAAAAAGACAGGTGACCTGGTTCGGCGCGAAGAATTATATCGAAACCGTCGAGCTCCGCCCCGATCTTCCCGACCCGACCGAGGCTCTTATCAGCCGAATTCGGGAATGGATCGATAAATAAATTACGAAAAACAGCAAATATTAATGAAAAAACAAGGAAAAGATAAAGTATCGCTTGCCTCCGTGCGGCGTTCGGATATAACAAAAGTGAATAGCGGACGGCAGCAAGAAAAGAAGGCACGCAAACTTGGCTTTGACTTTTCCTATCTCTTTTCAGCACTTTTGACGATTGCGGTTGCCGCCGCCTCGGTGGGGCTGGTCCTATATTTCGGTTACCACACCGTAAAGACCTTTACCTCAGACGTCACGATAACTCCCGCCTATGACGTGACCGAAAAGGAATACCGCCGCGGGGTTGGTTATATAGTCAGAAGTGAAAGCCCCGTTCGCACCAAATCATCGGGCACGCCCGATTATCAGGTGGTCGACGGCGAAAGGATCGGCGTTAACGAGCTGATCTGCCATCTTTATTCGTCAATCACAGATGAAGTGCGCGACCGTATTGCCGAGATCGACCGCGAGATCGCTTTGCTTGAATCGATCGTGGATACGGGCGTTATCGAAACGGGGCTTCCCGAAGCACTTCGAGATGCGGGTGCGGGATATGACGAGATAATGCTTCTGCTTTCCAAGGGCGAATATGCCGATGCAGCCGCCATCTCGGATTTCTTCCTTTCCGCGATCGGGCGGATAGATGCCCTTGAAAACGGAACGGGAGATATAAAAAACCAAATCAGTATGCTTTATGCCGAAAGAAGCGGACTTGTTGCCGCTTACGGCAAAAAGACGGGAAGCGTGAATGCTGACAGCGTGGGATACTTCTTCCGCGACTGCGACGGCTACGAGGCTGTCTTTGACCCCGCGCTTCTGAAAAATATTACCTTCGGCGAATTTGCAGAGCTGACTGAGAAGACACCCGCAGATACCTCGGGCTGTGTCGGAAAGATGCTCGATGACCCGAAATGGTATTTCTGTTTGCCCTTTGATTCGGAAAGTGCAAGGGGATTTGAGCAGGGGAGAGATTATAATATTACCTTCAATGACAACGGCGGAAAGACGCTTGCGATGTCTCTTGAGCGCCTTGTCCTCGACCTTGACGATCACGATGAAGACGGCGACCGCGCCGAGGCTCTTCTGATCTTTTCAACGAGTGAGATCCCAAGGGGATTTGTTTACCGCAGAACGCAGGACGTCAGCATTGAGTACGCATCCTACCACGGCTATCGCATTCCTCTTTCCTCGGTTCGTTACTATGACGGAATGACGGGCGTTTACACGCTTGGCGGCGGCTACGTTCTTTTCAGACAGATCAAGGTCATCTTTGAGGGCGACGGCTATTGCATCGCCGCAGATTATGCCGATGCCGAGCCGGGCAAGCCGCTGACTTATACCTCTCTCGGCTTTTCGGATCACGGAAAGATCGACGATTACGCCACGCTTCACTCTTTTGCGGAGGGGCTCGGGCTTGAGAAGACGGTTTATGACAACGGCGGAATTCCCGTGCCGAAGGGAAGGACATTGCGCTACTTCTACCACCTGAATGATCTTGAGCAGATCATTCTGACGGGCAGAGAACTATATCACGGAAAGGCACTTGACTGATATGAGCGAACAAAATAAATTTGACGAGCTGCTTTTGCGTTATGACCGCGCGCTTGACGGTATCCGCGAGGCGGGCGGCGAGGATGTACGGCTCGTTGTAGCAGCTAAATACGCCACGTCCGAGGAGCTTGATGCTCTTTGCGAGCACCGCGGGCTTGACGTCATCGGCGAAAACCGCACGGATACCCTGCTTGAGCATTACGAGGGAATGAAAAATCGCGTCGAGATTCACTTCATCGGGCATCTGCAAAGAAACAAGGTGAAGTCGATAATCGACAAGGTATCGCTTATCCACTCGCTCGAATCGCTCGGGCTTGCCGAGGAGATCGAAAAGCAATCGGCAAAGAGAGGGACCGTGACACGGGTCCTTGCCGAGATAAATATCGGTCGCGAGGAGTCAAAAAGCGGTCTGATGCCCGAGGAACTTTCGGACTTTTGCCTCGAGCTTGCAAAATACCCGCACGTCGAGCTTTGCGGATTTATGACGATGGCTCCGAAGTGCGATAATGGCGAAGATTATTATAAATATTTTAAAGAAACCCACGACATCGGATGCGATGTTTGGAAAAACATTCTCGGAAAAGAAGGCAAACCAATCTTTTCGATGGGAATGAGCGAAAGCTACCGCCCCGCGATTGCGGCGGGTGCAACGATCGTCCGTCTTGGAAGCAGTGTGTTCGGAAGAACAACGGCGGACGTGATGAATTTGAAAAATAAAACAAATGATAAATAAATCGGAGGATTAAAAAATGGCATCTCTTAATATTTTCAACAAGCAGATCAAGACCGCTAAAGAAGAAGATTACGATCCCACATACTACGGCCAGGAAGAGGATTTTGCAGCCCCCGCACAGGAGGAAAAGCCCGTGGCTCCGAAGCCCCAGGCTCCCGCAAGACCCACCTTCAGCGCATCAATGTCTGCTCCTATGCAGATGAAGCTCATCCGTCCCACCACCTTTGCGGACGGACAGATCATTGCCAACGCACTTATGGAAAACCACCCCGTTCTTATTCACCTTGAGCACGCAACCAAGGAGGTATCCCACGACCTTGTTTGCTTCCTCACCGGTGTTGTTTACGCCATCGGCGGACAGATCCAGCCCGTTTCCGAGACCACTTATATGCTTTCTCCTCACAGTATGGAAATTGCCGAGGAGGTTATTGAATCCGAAGAGCCCGCTCCCGAGGACGAGGGCTACGGCTTTGCAGGCTTCAGCGGCATTGGCGGATATAACTATTGATATTCCGAAAGGCGGAATAGTTTTTGAAGCTCTTTTTGATACTAACGGTCAATTTCGTTGACTTGATCCTCACGGCGGTGCTCTTTGCAATGCTTTTGAGAGCTCTGCTTTCGATATTTTTTATGGGCGAGGAGAGCAAGTTTGCAATGATACTTTATTTCTTTACCGAGCCCTTTATAATGCCCGTGCGTTTGTTGCTCCAGAAGCTCAATCTTTTTCAGGGGTCGCCGCTTGACGTTTCGTTCTTCTTGACCTCGATACTTCTTGCAATGCTTCAAACGCTGCTCGGCAGTATCCCCATGCTAATTTGATGCCCCCGCGGCAGAATGGAGAAATAATGAAAATTCCGGAAAACTTTAAACAAAAATACTCTCTTTCGGGCGAAAGCTATCCCTCGAAAAATGCAGATGCCGCGCTCTCCGAGCTTTTTGCGGTATCGGGACGTCTTTACAAGGAAAATGCCGATCTGAAGGCAGAGATCGCGGCTCTTCGCGAGGAGGCGAAGGCTGCCCCCGCAGAATCGGTAGACCTCGATCTTTCGGGTCTTGAACTTACCGTTTCTGGACTTGAGATGATGATCACCGCGCTTGAGGCGAAGATTGATTCGATCAAGACTGCTGTAAACGATACTCTTTGCGTTGTCAACGACGCGGCTATTTCGGCAAAGAAGGCGGAGGAATCTGCTTCTGTTGCTAAAACTGCCGCAGAAGAGGCGCGCGATGCCGCAGAAGATGCCCTTGATGCCGCCGAAAAGGCATCGGGAGCGGTAAATGAAATCAAGGATATGGCAGCGGCTTCAAAGGCTGCGAGCGAATCCGCTTGCCTTGTTGCAACATCTGCAAATAATAAAGCTCAGGATATTCTTGATGCCATCGATGCCCTCGGTGACAAGCTTGACGGCGTTCCCACCGACGTTATCCCTATGATCTTCGCGGACGAGCCCGCAGAGGCGCTCCCCGAGGAAGAAGAGGTCGAGGCTGTCGAGGAAAAGGAAGAAGATATTCTTGCCGAGGTAGCTCTTATGTCCGAGTTTGAGGACGAGCCCGAAACTATAGAAGAACCCGAAACAACAGAGAAGATCGAAGTGATCGAAGAGCCTGAAGCTCCCGAAGAACCCGAGGTTATCGTGGAGATCGAGACCCCCGAAGAACCCGAAGAGGCTCCAAAGGAAGAGAATAAGGAAGAAGACAGCATTGCCGATCAGCTCATCCGCTTTGCGGGACTTGATGCCCCCACCGAGGAGATCGAGCCTGCCGAGGAGGTTGAGGAGGAAGATCTCACCGCAAAGCTGAATGAAATGTTCGGCGGCGATGAGGCAGAAGCCGAAACCGAGGAAACCGAGGAAGTTGAAGAAGCAGAAGCTCCCGCAGAGGAAGCGAAGCCTGCGGAAAAGCCCGCTCCCACTTCCTTTAACGATATGAAGAGTGCTCTTGACGCCATCCGCGCAAGACTCAAAAAATAAATTTTATTTAGAAATACATAATTTTAAGGAGATATACACATTATGTCCAAGGACTACACAAGTACACTCAATCTGCCCCAGACAAGCTTTGCGATGAGGGCAAATCTGCCTCAGCGCGAGCCCGATATGCTCAAGTATTGGCAGGAGAAGGATCTTTACAACCGTCTGCTCGAAAATGCAGAGGGCAAGCCTCAGTTCGCGCTTCACGATGGCCCTCCCTTCTCGAACGGAAACATCCATATGGGTCACGCGCTCAACAAGATCCTCAAGGATATCATCAATAAGTCGAAGATCATGGAAGGCTACCGCGTTCCCTTTGTTCCCGGATGGGACAACCACGGTATGCCCATCGAGTCTGCGATCATCAAGAAGAATAAGCTCGACCGCAAGAAGATGTCCATTTCCGAGTTCCGCTCGGCTTGCCACAAGTTCGCACAGGACTTTGTTGATAAGCAGTCCGAGCAGTTCCAGCGCCTCGGCGTAGTTGCCGACTGGGAGCATCCCTACATCACTATGGCTCCCGAGTTCGAGGCTCGCGAGGTTCGCGTTTTCGGCGAGATGTTCAAGCGCGGATATATCTACAAGGGTCTCAAGCCCGTTTATTGGTGCCCCCACGATGAGACCGCTCTCGCAGAGGCTGAGATCGAGTATGCAGATGACAAGTGCACCTCCATCTTCGTTAAGTTCAAGGTAAACGATGATAAGGGCAAGCTTGCGGGCATTGACCTCGACAAGACCTACTTCATCATCTGGACAACCACCACCTGGACTCTCCCCGGCAACCTTGCGATCGCTCTCAACCCGATCGAAAACTATGCTGTTCTTCGCGCGGCTGACGGCAACTGCTATATCGTAGCAGAGGCTCTTGCGGCAAAGACTATGGCTGCGGGCGGCATCGAGGAGTACGAAACCGTTCTCACTATGCCCGGCCGCGAGTTCGAGTTCATGACCGCTCGCCATCCCTTCCTTGACCGCGATTCTATCGTTGTCAACGCAGATTACGTTACTATGGACAGCGGTACAGGCTGCGTTCACACCGCTCCCGGCTTTGGTGCTGACGACTACAACACCTGCCGTAGATACAATATCGATATCATCGTTCCCGTTGACGACCGCGGTTATCAGACCGAGGAGGCGGGCAAGTATGCGGGAATGTACTATGAGAAGTCGAACGAGGCTATTCTTGCCGATATGCAGGAATCGGGCGCTCTCTTCGCTTCCGAGACCACCGTTCACTCCTATCCTCACTGCTGGAGATGTAAGAATCCCATCATCTTCCGCGCAACTCCCCAGTGGTTCTGCTCTGTTGCAGGCTTCAAGGATGATGCCGTTGCGGCTTGCGAGCCCGTAACCTGGCTTCCTGCTTGGGGCGGCGAGAGAATGGTTCAGATGATCCGTGAGCGCGCAGACTGGTGCATCTCCCGTCAGCGTCATTGGGGTCTTCCCATTCCCGTATTCTATTGCGAGGACTGCGGCGAGGCTATTTGCAATGACGAGACCATCGATAAGGTCGCAAAGGTATTTGCAGAAAAGGGCTCGAACGCTTGGTTCGACCTTGAAGCTTCCGAGATCCTCGGCGAGGACTACGTTTGCCCCGTTTGCGGCAAGAAGCATTTCTCGAAGGAGACCAACACTCTCGACGGTTGGTTCGACTCGGGCTCGACTCACTTCTCCGTAATCGACGACTGCGCAGACGTAGAATGGCCCGCAGACGTATATCTTGAGGGCGCAGACCAGTACCGCGGTTGGTTCCAGGCATCTCTGCTGACCGCTATCGGATCGGGCAAGAAGGATGCTCCCTTCAAGCAGGTTCTTACCCACGGTTGGGTAGTCGACGGCGAGGGCAAGGCAATGCACAAGTCCCTCGGCAACGTCATCAACCCCGATGACATCGTTAAGAAGTACGGCGCAGACCTTGTTCGCCTTTGGGTTGCATCGAGCGACTATCAGGTTGACGTCCGCGTTTCCGATAATATCTTCAAGCAGCTTTCCGAGACCTACCGTAAGATCCGTAACACCGCTCGAATCATTATGGCTAACCTTGGCGACTTCAATCCCGATACCGACTGCGTTGCACTCGATGAAATGCTCGATATCGACCGTTGGGCTCTCTCCAGACTCGAGGCTCTTATCGCAGAGGTTCGCAAGGCTTATGACAGCTACTCCTTCCACCTCGTTTACCACGCGATCAACAACTTCTGTACCGTTGATATGTCGAAGCTCTACATCGACATCACCAAGGACCGCGTTTACGTTGAGAATCCCACCTCGAAGGCTCGCCGCTCGGCACAGACCGCGCTTTACTACATCATCTCGGCACTCGTCAAGATGATCGCGCCCATCCTCGCGTTCACCGCAGAGGAGATCTGGCAGGCTATGCCCCACGCATCGACCGACGATGTGACCAGCGTATACCTTTCCGAAATGCCGAAGGCAGAGGGCAAGTTCGCGTTTGATGGCGCTGATCGTTGGGAAGAGCTCTTCACTCTTCGCGACGACGTTATGAAGGCGCTTGAAATCGCCCGTGCAGAGAAGAAGATCGGTAAGTCGCTTGACGCTAAGGTTACCATTTACACCGCCGACAAGGCAATTCTCGAGCTCCTTGCGAAGTTCTCCGAGGAAGAGCTCAAGACAGTATTCATCACCTCCGGTGCATATATCGTTGAAGGTGCGGCTCCCGAGGGTGCTTACGTGCCCGAGGAAGGCAAGATCGCAGTTCTCGTTGAGAATGCAGACGGCGAGCGTTGCGACCGCTGCTGGTGCTACTCCACCGAGGGCGAAAAGACCGAGGAAGGCTTCATCTGCGCAAGATGTAAGCAGATCATCGATACTCTTTAATCATTAAAAATATAAAAGATTGGGGTCGGTTAAAATCTGAGCCGACCCCGTTCTTATAAGGAAAGCAAAATGCTTTGGATAATTCTTTTAATTCTGATAATATTTGCCGACCAGCTTTCAAAATGGCTGGTTGTGGCTCTGCTTCAGGGCAAGCCGTCGTACTATCTGATCGACGGCGTTCTTCGCTTCACATACGTTGAAAACGACGGCGCGGCTTTCGGAATGCTCGACGATCACCGTTGGGTCTTCCTTGTCCTTTCAACGGTTATGATAATCGCGCTGATCTATTACATTTGCAAATACAAGCCTGAAAGCAAGTGGGTGATGACCTCGCTCATCCTCATTGTCGGCGGCGGCATCGGAAATATGATCGACCGCGTGCTTCTCGGCTACGTTATAGATTTCATCGACTTTTGCGCTTTCCCGAACCTTTGGAAATGGGTTTTCAACATCGCGGATTCCTGCGTTTGTGTTGGTACCTTTATGCTTTCTCTGTGGCTCATCATCGACACCGTGAAGGCATATAAGCTTGAAAAGGCGGAAAAGGAGCGCGAGGAATGAGCACGTCCGTTTATACCGCGTTGGCGGGTGAGCGCGTTGACAGCTTCCTTGCGCGAATGAGTGCCGAGGAGGAAGAACCGCTTTCACGTTCCGCGGCGGCGAAGCTCTGCGATGACGGGCGCGTTACCGTCGGAGGCAAGGCTGTCAAGAAGAACTATCTTCTCCGCGAGGGCGAAAGCGTAGTTGTAGTGCGCCCCGAGCCGCTTCCCGACGAGGTTCTGCCCGAAAATATTCCTCTTGATATAATCTATGAGGACTCGGATATCATCGTCATAAATAAGCCGACGGGGATGGTTGTCCATCCCGCACCCGGAAATATGACGGGCACGCTCGTGTCGGCACTTCTGTATCATTGCGGTGATTCGCTTTCGGGCATTGGCGGCGTTCAGCGCCCCGGAATCGTACATAGAATCGATAAGGACACCTCGGGACTTCTTGTGGTTGCCAAGAATGACACCGCGCACCGCTCGCTTTCCGAGCAGATTGCGCTCCACACGGCGTACAGACGCTATCTTGCTATCTGTGTCGGTTCACCGCGCGAGGATGCGGGAACTGTGGATGCTCCCATCGGTCGCCACCCCGTTGACCGCAAGCGAATGGCAATAGTCCGTGACGGCCGTGCGCGTGAGGCAGTTACGCATTGGACTGTGAAGGAACGTTTCCACGGCATTTCGCTGATCGAATGCAAGCTTGAAACGGGCAGAACGCATCAGATCCGCGTGCATATGTCCAGCATCGGTCATCCCGTCCTCGGTGACGAGGTATACGGCGGCGACAAGCACCGCGCGGCAAAGGAACACGCAAAATACATTTTGGGTCAATGCCTGCACGCATACAGACTTGAGCTTGACCATCCGCGCACGGGTCAGCGTATGAGCTTCGAGGCTCCGCTTCCAGCAGAAATGTCGCATCTTATTGAAATATTCAGACAGGAACTCTAAAATGGCAGATCTCAGTAACATTTTGATAGTAACCGATCTTGACGGCACTTTTTTCGGCAATCACGGTGCACCCGTCGCGCGTAATCTTGAAGCCGTCGAACGCCTCAAGGCTCAGGGAGGTCATTTCACCATCGCAACGGGAAGAACGAACCTCAACCTCAAGCACAAATGGCGCGACGCGGCAGACCTCGTCAACGCGCCCGTTGTCGGATGTAACGGCGCGATGCTTTGCAATCTGCGCACCGACGAAATGATCGACGGCAGACTGATGAACCGCGAGCACGTTATGGAACTCATTGAGCTTATGGTCAGCGAATACCCCGATCTCGGCGCGAGAATTTCGGTTGAGGAAGGCTTCCTCTCCTCGCCCGGTCAGCGTGAGCGTTGCCCCGAGGTGGACGGAGATCTGATGAGAGTCGCACCCGCAAAGGTGTTCACACTCCCCGAGGAAGAATGGCTTTCAATCCCCGATTGGTATAAGGTTGTCGTTCGAGGTACGCCTGAGCGCACCGACGAATTCCGCGCCGCCGCCGAGGCAAAATGGCCCGACCGCTTTGAAACGAGCAAATCGGGCAAGGCTTATCTTGAATTCCAAGACCCCGGCACCACAAAGGCGATAATGCTCCCCGCGCTTCGCAAATACGTTGAAGAAAAGGTCGGCAAGCCCGTCAGACTCTTTGCCTGCGGTGACTACGAAAACGACCTCACAATGCTTGCGGCAGCCGACGTTGCCATTTGCCCCACCAACGCACTCGATTGCGTAAAAGCTGTCGCGGATGTCTGCCTCTGCCACCACACCGAGGGACTGATCGCTAACCTTGTCGAGCTTATTGAAGAGGAGCGGATATAATATGTTTGGCTTCAAAACCAAAGATCAGAAGATAGCGGAAGCACGTGCCGAAATTGAAGCGCTTCTCCATGTTTTTATGGAAAGCAAGGGCAAACTCCCAAAGGGATTTTCTGCTCCTTACAACAGATCTCCCGATTGCGGTGGGGTTATAAAGGGCACGCCGTTCGATGCGTATCTTAAACAGATAAGCAAAGAGGTTGATGGACTTTATGACAGATCGGGAGTATGTGATTGGTTTTATTTTGACGGATCTGTCGAAATCAACGAGGCGGTATCGTCCATCTGTGACTGGGCAAATGAAAACCTCAGAATGAATGATCTGTTGGAGAGAAAATGCCGCGTTGGAAAAACTACTATCTTTTTTTCAACGCCCCTTTACAGCGGCGGCAAAATTATGATCGTTGTAAGCGATGCAAGGGTACTAAACTCCATTACCGAGGAATCTGCGGCAAAATTCCAAAATCTTGATATGATCTCGTTCTGCACGATCGTCTCGGAGAATTCTCTTTATGATCTTTTTGAGCAAAAGGAAAAGAGAATATCCTACGTGACCTATCCGAATTACCACGACGAGACATATGCCGATTGGTACTTTGAATAAAAAGACCCACACACCGTGTGGGCCTTTTTTCATTTAAACATATGATCTGTCGATATTAACGACCGAAAAATAGTTGGTGTCGATCGATTTTACGATAGTCTCGATATTCTTGCGGATCTCGTCGTCGGTCTTTTTGAAATCGTAGGGAACGACGACGTCGAAGATGACGTTGGTGTGCGTGGGTCCGGTGACCATACGGAAATCGTGGATGGTCAGCGCGGAGTCGATGCAGGTGACGAGGGATGCAACCTTTTCGCGAACCGATTTTGTGATCTCATCGTTCGTTGCGATCGGATCCATATGAATAACGGCATCGCAGTTCAGATGCTCGCGCAGCTCTTTTTCGATGTTGTCGATCATATCGTGCGTTTCGAGTAGATCGGAATCGCAGGATACCTCGGCGTGGAGTGAGATCATCGTTCTCGCAGGGCCGTAATCGTGAACGATCAGGTCGTGAATGCCCTCAACGCCCTCGTAGGAGTAAACGATCTTTTCAATATCCTTGATGAATTCCTCGCTCGGAGGCGTGCCGAGGAGTGGATCCATCGTTTCCTTGACCGCGCGAAGACCCGAGAAGAGAATGAAGCCCGATACGGCAAGGCCGCAGTAAGCGTCGATATTGATGTTGGTCAGCTTTGCAAAGATAAGGCAGAGCAGAACTGCCGCGGTGGCTATCGAGTCATTGAGGCTGTCCTGTGCCGTTGCACGCATAGCCGCCGAAGAGATCTTTTTGCCGATGCTAAAATTATAGAGCGCCATATATCCCTTGACCGCGATCGAGCAGACAAGGATGATGACGGCAACGATGCTGAATTCAACCGGCTCGGGCGTGATGATCTTGCCGACAGATGTCTTTCCAAGCTCGAATCCGACAAGGATTATGAGCATTGAAACGATCAATCCCGAAATGTACTCGATCCTTCCGTGACCAAAGGGGTGGTCGCGGTCGGGTTTCTGACCCGACATACGGAATCCGATCAGAGTAATGACGGATGAGCCCGCATCTGTGAGGTTGTTGAAGGCATCAGCCATGATCGAGATCGATCCGCTGATGATTCCCGCAAGCATCTTGATGGCGAAAAGCAGGATGTTCAGAATAATACCCATAATTCCGCAAAGAGTACCGTAAGCGCTTCTTACCGCGGGCGACGAGGTATCAGAGCTGTCCTTGATAAAGATTTTTGAAAGTAGACTTATCAAAATTTAGCCTCCGAAAAAAGATGTTATTGGAGGAACCCGCACGGGTTCCTCCAATATTATATGTTGCTTAGTCAACAACTACAACTCCGTCTTCCTTGACGGTGACGGTCATACCGTCCTTGACGTAGTTTATGAATTCCTCGCCGAGGCAATCGATAACGGGCATATTGATGTCCTCGACCCAAACGCTTGCGAGGACTGCGCCTGCGGCTGCGAGAGAGTCGATATGCTCGGAGAAGAGCATACAAGCGGGCTGGCGCTTCATTGAGCAAGCGCAGTAGAGAACAAGACCGCCGGTGGTCGAGCCGATGGTCTGGGGCAGGCAGAGAGCCTTGCCGCAGAGGGGCTTGCCGTTGAGCTCGGGGTTGTTCTGGTCGCCGCACTTGGTCTGCTTGTCGCCAAATTGCAGAGCCATCTGCATCGAGGCGAGAGTATTAAAGCCCTGTGTGGTTACAACGGCTTCAGCGGTAGTTGTACCGGGGGTTACAACGCGTCCTTTGAATTCTCTCATTTTCATTTACCTCCCTTTGTGATGGCTGCAAGAATTTCGTCGTCGGTGTAGTAGCGCGCGGTTGTGTAGGTGCGGAGCTTGTTCGACGAGGTGATGACGGGCATCTTCTTGCAGAGCGGATTGTTCATATACATAAGGGGACAGATATAGGAGGTGATAACGCCCGTTGCCTTGAGGCGAGCGGCGTAATCGGTCTTGTTGAATTCTTCAAGAACCTTGGGAGGTGCGGTGAATACGGTGGGAATGAGGACGGTCTTGTTGCCTGCCGCCTTGAGTCCCGCTTCAACCTTGTCGGTCCAGTCCTTGAGCTGCTGGAGCGACATATGGGGGCATCCCATAAAGCAGAGCTTCGGGGTGGCATCGGGATCCTTCCAAACAACAGGGTAGTTTGCCTTGACTCTTTCGAGTTCGGCATCTGTGATGACGTATTCCTTTGCGCCCTCGACGATGAGTGCCTTTCCAAGCTCCTTTGCCTCGGGGGTGAGGTTGTCGATATGATAAAGTCCGACTGCACCGTTCGATGCGGTTGCCGCACCGAAATCCTTGAGGTAGGTGCATGCCGAGTCATCAAGCTCGGAGCCGATCCACTTGTCAAGTCCGATAACGTAGGGAACGTCCTCCATTACCTTCATACCGATAGCGGAGCCGAGAAGCTGTGCTTCGGGCTTCTTTGTGGTTTCGATCTTGACGATCCAGGTCGCTTTTCTTCCTTCATCGGTGAGAAGACCAAAGTAGGGGACGTAGCCGACGATCGAGCCCATGATGTCCATAATACCCGAGTTACGGTTGCAGCGCGCGCCGAGTACGGAGTTCGCGTAAACGACTGCGGAGGACTCTGCCCACGAGAGGATGTCACCTTTTTCGGGCTTGTTGCCTACTTGATCGAGGTAGCAAGCGCAAGTGAAGGCATCGTCCGAGAGAAGTCCGAGTTTCTTCAGCTGCCCCTCATAGAAATCCTGCTTTGTATACATCAGCTTGTTAAAAACAAGATTCTGCAGGAAGTTTGCGGGAACGTTCTTGTCGATGGGACGGGGGTCGACCGAGAAGGTCTGTCCCGACTTTACGCCCGCGTCGAGAAGCTGTTGCATAAGATCGTAAACAGGTGCCATAACCTTGAGACCAAAGGAGGTTACAAGGTGATTGTGTTTCGATGTAACGGGAACCATCTTTTCGGCTCCGAAAGCATCACCGAACATAACGAGGGTCTTCATAACCTTTGCCATAGTCTCGCCCTGCGAGCCGTTCAGTATCGCCTGCTGTTCTTCATTAAGATACATATCTATATCCTTTCAAAATATGGATTATTCTGTTTTGTACAGATTTCGCTACCCCTCATCCGTCAGCCACAAGGGCTGACACCTTCTCCCAAGATCCGGGAGAAGGCTGATAAGCAAGTGCGAACATATAGTAAAGAGTTAAGCAATATTAAATATTTGATAAAAATGATTTTCGAGCCCCGCGAGAAAATCTTCCGCAACCTTCGCCGAAGGCGAAGATTTCACCGAGCGAAGCTCGATTTCACCGCGCAACGCGCGATTTCACCCGCCGAAGGCGGATTTCATAGCAACAAAGATCGTTAGATCTTTGTTGCCACGTCCCAAGCGCCCCAAATTACAGAGCGGAGGTTTCCGACCTTCTGTGCGTCACCGATAACGTGAACGCCCTTGGTTTCGATGGGAGCGGGATTATATCCAACCGAGAGAATAACCGAATCAGCCTCGATCTCAAAGGTCTTGCCTTCCTTGTCGGCAACGACTACCGCGCCGTCCTTGATTTCCTTGACGCCGGTTTCGAGATATACGGGCAGATTGTTCGCCTTAAAGCAATCGCGGAGGTAGGAGGTGTTTGCAAGGCAGATGCCGGGGGTGACGATGAGGTCATCCATCATTTCAACGATAGCGGGCTTCTTACCCTGAAGGAAGAGCTCGTATGCGATCTCGCATCCGGTCAGACCGCCGCCGATAACAACGACCTTTTCACCGACCTGCTTCTTACCAAGGAGGAAATCAACCGCCTCGATCGACTTTTCAACTCCGGGAATCGGAATTCTCTTTGCTTTTGCACCGGTTGCAACGATTACTTCGTCCGCACCAAGGGATTTGACGTCGGTGACTTCGGTGTTGAGCTTGACCTCGATAGAGGAATAGCGAGTGATCTCTCTCTTGTACCACGCGATGAGGTCACGGTCCTTTTCCTTGAAGGAGGGGGATGCCGCCGCGATGAATACGCCGCCGAGCTCGCCCGACTTTTCGTAGAGAGTTACGCTATGGCCGCGCTTTGCGCAAACGATAGCAGCTTCCATACCGCCGATACCGCCGCCGATAACGGCGATCTTCTTTTGCTTCTTTGCGGGCTGAATGTTGTATTTTTTCGACTGCATCGTTTCGGGGTTGAGAGCGCAACGAGCAAGTCCCATAGTGTCGGTGAGGTCCTGGGTGTTTGCGTGACCCTTCGAGGAAGAGAAGTTGAAGCATCCCGCGTGACAGCAGATGCAGGGCTTGATGTCCTCGATGCGGTTTTCAATGAGCTTGGTGATCCATTCGGGGTCGGTCAGGAACTGACGCGCAACGCCCATACCGTCAATCTTGCCCTCGGCGATAGCCTGTGCTCCGACATCGGGCTCCATACGTCCCGCGCAAACAACGGGAATGTCAACGAATTTCTTGATGTGCGCAACGTCCTCGAGGTTGCAGTTCTGGGGCATATACATAGGCGGGTGAGCCCAGTACCAGGAGTCATATGTACCGTTGTCGGCGTTGAGCATATCGTAGCCCGCATCCTGAAGATATTTAGCCGCCTTTTCGGATTCTTCCATATTACGTCCGACCTCAACGTAGTCCTCGCCGGGCATTGCGCCTTCGCAGAAGCCCTTCATCTTGGATTCAACAGAGTAACGGAGAGAAACGGGGAAGTCCTTGCCGCATTCCTTTTTGATTGCTTCAACGACTTCGACTGCGAAACGATAGCGATTTTCAAAGCTTCCGCCATAGTTGTCGGTACGCTTGTTGAAGAATTCGATAGCAAACTGGTCAAGGAGGTAGCCCTCGTGAACAGCGTGAACCTCGACGCCGTCAACGCCCGCATCCATACAGAGCTTTGCAGTCTTTGCGAAAGCCTCAATGATCTCGTGGATCTGCTCAACGGTCATCTCGGGGCAGATGATATCGTGCGCCCAACGCGAGGGCTGAGGACTGGGACATGCAAGCTCGTGGTTGGTGTCAAGAATGGGCTTGAGGATCGCACGTGTGAATTTATTCTTGTGAAGGGGAGCAACAAGCTCGGTGATCGCCCAGGAGCGTCCCATACCTGCGGTGAGCTGAACGAAGAGCTTTGCGCCAGTTTTGTGGATCTCATCCATAAAGACCTTGAGATCCTCGAACATCTTCGGGTTCTGCCAGAGCCACTTGCCCCAGAACGTGTCGCGGAGGGGAGCGATGCCGGGGATGATAAGGCCTACGTTGTTCTGTGCACGCTCAAGGAAGAGCTTTGCGGCTTCCTTGTCGAAATGGCATCCGCCAAGCTCGAACCAACCAAAGAGGGAGGTTCCGCCCATCGGGCACATTACGATACGGTTTTTGATCTCGACGTTACCGACCTTCCAAGGGGTAAATAACGCCTCATATTTAGGGTCAAGATTATTCATCGGAAAAATCTCCTTTATATATAATTAAATTAATTATATCATAATATTAGTGCATTGTCAATAAATATTCATATCAATTCTTATTGAAAAAAGACCGCCGAAGCGGTCTTTTTTATGATATATTAGTTTTCTCTTTTCTTTGCAATGAATGCAATGCCGAGGAGTGCAACTACGATTGCACCGCCGGATACCATTGCGCCGCAACCGCTCTTTGCGGGAGCTTCGGTTTCGGGAGCCTGAGTTTCAACGGGAGCTGCAGTCTCGGGAACCTGAGTCTCGGCGGGAGCTTCTGTGGTCTCAACGGGAGCCTCGGTTGTTTCAACGGGAGCCTGAGTTTCGGGAGCTGCGGTGGTCTCGGGCTCGGTTGTAGCAGCGGGATATTCGGGCTCGGTAACAGAGAGCTGTACTATCTGGGGATGGAATCCGCCGTCAACGGTCTGAGTCATGCAATCTGCGGTAGCGCTGTTGAGCTGCTTGTAAGCCGCGTTGAAGTTAGCGATAGTTGTGCCGTTAATGAGAGAGGTGATGTCAAAGAGGCCGTTTTGGAAGTCTCTGGTAGATTCAGCACCGTTTTCAGCCGCGATCTTGTAGAGGTTGGTAGCAGGGATGTTGTTGTTGAGAGTGGTCTCAGCGAAAGTGTAAGCATTGTTCCAGCCGATGCAGTATGTCTTGTCAGCGCCGGATGTAAGAGTACCGGAAGCGCTGTTGTTTGCTACAACTGCGAGGTCGGAGCTGATGTAACCAAGGATGTATGCTGCGATACCGTAATCAGCGTTACGGGATTCAACAGCACCGGTGGTGATACAGTTGGTAATTACAGCGTACTGAGGCTTGGACTTGGAACCGTAAGCATAACCCTGGATACCGCCTGCGCAACCCTGTGCGTGAGAGCCGTTTACAGTACCGTAGTTAGTTACGTTACCGGTGTTAATGCAGTAGTCAACGTATGTGATACCGTATGCGGAGTCTGCGCCGGAAGAACCTACGATACCGCCGGTTCTACGCATACTGGATACGTTACCGGTATTGATGCAGAACTGAATGCGGCTTGCAAGCTCGCCGTAGTCAGCGGAGTGGTTGGAGTCGTTAGTACCCTGAGCGTAACCGATAAGGCCACCTGCGTAAGCACTGGATTTTTCATCTGTAGTGGTTGCGATCTCGCCATTGTTCTGGCAAGCGGTCATAATAAGGCTGGATGCTGTGGTGTGACCGATGATACCGCCGATGTTACTGTAACCGGTTACGTAACCGTTGTTGATACAGCCTGTGAACTTAGCATCAAGAGCATAGTATACACGTCCAACGATACCGCCTGCGTACTGATTAAAGCTGTTTACAGAACCGGTGTTTGAGCAGTTGGTAACGATTGCAGTCTGTTCGCCGGAGAAATCCTGGTCATTGATGTGAAGAAGACCAGCGATACCGCCGGAGCAGTGCCAACCGGAGATGTTACCGTTGTTTACGCAGTTGATGATGGTGATACCTGCATCTGTACCTACGGAGTAGTTATCGTGCGCACCGATGATACCACCGGTGTAAGCATTACCGAGAAGGCCCGAATATTTGCTTTCCTGAGAAGCAAATCCGGTTACGTTAGCATTGTTGGTGATGTTATAAAGGGTGATGGTGCCTTCGCCGGAAGTCATACAAGCGAATGCGCCGCGTGCCCAATAGCCGTTATCCTTTTCGTGGTCTGCAACAACTTCGCCCTTGAGGGTGAGGTTCTTTGCCTGGCCGCAGAATTCAACGAACAGGGGCTCACCGGTGAGAGTTACGGTTTTGCCGTTGCCGTCAAAATATCCGGTGAAGAGTGTGCCGTCTGCGCCATAAGATTGAGTAATTGTAATGTCATTTGCAAGGTAGTAAGAGCCGTCTTTCTTCATTGCGAGGAAGTCAGCTTCGCTTGTGATCGCCTTGCCCTGAGGAGCTGCGGAGATTGAGAGTGAGCAGATTGAGAGGATCATGCAGAGTGCCATAATGGCAGAAAGTACTTTTTTCATAACAGTTCCCTTCCTTATAATAAATCTAGTATAATTAATTCTAACACAATGTTATGAAAAAGTCAAGCGATTATTAATAATTCGCGTGCCATTGTGTGCAAAAATTGTAAAAATAAACAAAATGCGCTTTTAAAATTTGTGCAAAATGACAGTTGTGCTTTATATAAAAAGCCACCCGAGCTTTTGCCCGGGTGGCTGATATGTTATTTAATTACGGAAAACTGCAATCAGTTCTCTTTTCTCTTTGCGATCATTGCAACGCCCATAGCGAGGATTGCAACGATTGCGCCGCCGGAGATAGCCGCGCCGCATCCGCTCTTTGCGGGAGCGGGCTCGGTTTCGGGAGCTGCAGTAACCTCGGGAGCGGGTTCGGTAACGGGCTCGGTTACAGGCTCTGTTGTGGGCTCGGTTACAGGTTCGGTAACAGGCTCTGTTACAGGCTCGGTAACGGGCTCGGTCTCGGGCTCAACTTCGGGGTATGTAATAGCGGGAGCTTCAGCCTTGACAACAACGATCTGAGGCTTGAAGGTGCCGTCGAGAGTCTGAGTCATTGCATCGGATGTTGCGCCGGTGATGTCCTTGTAAGCCTTGTTGAAGTTTGCAATTGCCTGACCGTTGATAAGCGAGGTTTCATCGGTAATACCGCAATCGAAGGTCTTTTCGGAATCAACGCCGTTTTCATAAGCGAGCTTATGAATGTTGGTTGCAAGGAGGTTGTTGCCGACAGTTGCTTCGGTGTAAGTACCCTTATTGTTCCAACCGAGAGCATAGGTTCTTCCGGAAGGAGCGTAAAGAGATCCGGTCGCGCTGTTTCTTGCGATCATTGCATTGTTGGAGCTGATGTAGCCGAGGAAGTAAGCGGCAATACCAAGATCGGGGTTGAGGGATTCGATATTACCGGTTGTAATACAGTCTGTTACGTATGCATACTCCTTATCACCGGAGCCGTAGCCGTAACCCTGAATACCGCCGGCTGCGTTTGCCGCTGCGGAGGTTCCAAGACCGTTATTGGTGATGTTACCTGTGTTAATGCAGTAACGGGTGTGGGACAGACCGTATGCACCATCCGCACCGGTGGAACCAAGAATACCGCCGGTTCTGCAAGAACCGGTTACGCTACCGGTATTAATGCAGAATTCAACCTGGTTTGCGAACTTGCCATCGCCGGCTGCGAATTTGTCGCTCTTGGTACCCTGACCGTAACCGACAAGACCGCCTGCATAGGGAGTTTCGCCGTCAACAACGATGTTGGAAATTGCGCCGTTATTCTGGCATACACGCATAATAAGGGAGGAGTTGGTGGTGTGACCGATAAGACCGCCGGTGTTGCCCGCGCCCTTGATCTCGCCGTTGTTGATGCATCCGGTGAAGGTTGCGTCTACAACGTAGTAAACTCTTCCGACCATACCGCCGGTGTATGTGCTGAGACCCTCAACGTTACCGTTGTTTACACAGTTGGTAACGGTTGCGGTCTGCTCTCCGAGATATTCGGAGTCATTTACGTAAAGAATACCTGTGATACCGCCGGTGCAGTGGAAGCCCTTGACGTTACCGTTGTTTACACATTCAATGATAGCGATGGAAGCATATGTACCTACCGACTTGTTATCAAGCGCGCCAAGGATACCGCCGGTGTATGCGTTACCGAGAAGGCTGGGGTAGGTTGCGGTTTCCTGAGTGGTAAAGCCGGTTACGTTTGCATTGTTGACAATGTTGTAAAGAAGAACAGTGCCGTCGCCGGAAGCCATACAAGCGAACGCGCCGCGTGCCCAGTAGCCGTTGTCCTTTGCGTGATCGGCAACGATCTCGCCATTGATGGTGAGGTTCATTGCGGTTCCGCAGAATTCAAGGAACATGGGCTCGGAAACGGTTACGGTCTTGCCGTTACCGTCGAATACGCCGGTGAAGAGTTTTTCATAGGATTTGGTTACTGTGATGTCATTTGCAAGATAGTATGCACCGTCTTCCTTCATTGCAAGAAAGTCAGCTTCACTTGTGATCGCGGTGCCTGTGGGAGCGGCAGAAACCGAGAATGAGCAGATCGAGAGGATCATGCAAAGAGCCATAATAATGGAAAATGTTTTTTTCATAATTTTTTCCTTTCATATAATAAAATTTGGCTCATTTATTTTATCACAATAATACATAGTTGTCAAGCATTCGCAGCCAAATATGAACATAGCATTGCGAAGTTTTGTCATAATCGACAAATATCGAATTAGAGATTTGTATAATATCACAATAACAAATTTATCAAAAAAACTATCCGCGCCGAAACGCGGATAGTTTGGATTATTTATCTGAATCGTTATCAGTTTTCTCTTCTCTTAGCTACGGTTGCAAGTCCGAGAACGGAGATGATAGCAACAACTGCGAAGATGAGTGCGGAGTCGCCGGTGGGAACGGGATCAGCGGGCTTGGGCTCTTCCTTTACGGGGTTACCGAAAGTGCCGTCAGCGTTCTTCACAACAACCTTGTCTTCGTCTGCAACAACGGTGGGAACGAAGTCAGTACCGTTAACGGTCATGTAGAGAACGTCCTTACCTGCAGCCTGGTTGAAGTTGTAAACGTACTCGCCGCTTACGAGTTTAGCCATATCAAATGCGCCAACCTCGTAAACCTTGTCGGTTGCGCCAAGCTCACGGGTGAAAGGAAGTGTGCAATCAGCGGGGATGGTGTTACCGGAGCAATCAAGGAAGATGTACTTCTCGTTGTTGTTCCAACCGAATGCGAATGCATTGCCGTTTGCAGCGGTAACGGTACCGGAAGCGGTGTTGCCGGTGATCTTGGAGAGACCGTTGGAGCTGATGTAGCCGAGGATGTAGGAAGCAACGCCCTTATCAGTGCTCTTGTTCTCAACGTTACCGAGGTTGAGGTTGTTCATAATGTAAGCGCAAGCAACAGTGCCGGAGCCGTAAGCATAGCCTACGATACCGCCTGCAGCGTTAGCGGACTCAGAGGTGCCGGTACCCATACAGGTAACGTTGCCGAGGTTGATGTTGTTCTGACAGAGCCAGATACCGCGGGAATCGGATGCGCCGAAGGAGCCTACGATACCTCCGGTACGGAGGTCACCGGTAATGTCAGCGTGGTTGATGTTGTATTCAACGATGTTGGTGTAATCAAAGGTTTCAGCAGAGTAAGTGGTCTGCTTGGTACCCCAAGCGTAACCGATGATACCGCCTGCGTACTGGTCGCTGGTGGTGGTTACCTTACCGAAGTTCTCGCAGAAGGAGAGCTTCATTATAGCCTGAGTAGTGTGGCCTACGATACCACCGGAGTCGTGAGTACCGTTGATCTCGCCGTAGTTTACACAGTTAGAAATGTTGAAAGCGAGGTTGTTCTGAACGGTGGAAGCGATACCTGCAGCATACTGAGCGTCGCCGCCTGCGGTGATGTTACCGTTGTTTACGCAGTTGGTGATGGTTACGTAGTAGCCCTTTGCACCGCTTGCGTCGTTGCAGTTGATGTTAGCAACGATACCTGCAGCCTTACCTACGGTAGGAGCGATAGTACCGTTGTTTACACATCCGTCAACAACGAAGGAGCCCTTTGCAGCGTATGCGAGCATACCGCCTGCCTGGTCCTTACCTGCGGAAATGGTAGCATTGTTTACACAGCTCTTGAAGGTGGTGAACTCAGCATCGGAGCGGCAAACGATACCTGCGCTGTATGCGCTTGTGCCGGTTTCTGTGATTGCACCGTTGTTTACACAGCCGTCAAAGGTAACGGAAGCAGCAGCCTTGATGAAGCCTGCAATACCGCCGATCTGGTTGAGGCCGGTGATAGCTGCGTTATTCTCACAGTTGATGAAGCTTACGTTTGCAGCAGCGTTGTTGATAAGACCAACGATACCGCCTGCGCAGTCGTCACTGTCGGGAATGTTGCCGATAGCGGAAACGGTTGCGTTGTTCTTGATGTTCTCGAAAACAACGGTAGCTTCGCCCTTAATGGTAGCAGCAACTGCACCGCGTGCGCCCTCTGCGGTGAAGAGAGCGATCTCTGCATCAGCGCCGAGAGCGGTGATGGAGCCTTCGATAACGAAGTTTTTAGCGGTACCGCCGAAGTCAGCGAACATAGGCTGAGAAACGGTTACGGTCTTGCCGTTACCGTCGAAGGTTCCGGTGAATGCCTGAGCGTAGGGAGCGTTAACAGTGATGTCATTTGCAAGATAATAAGTGCCTGCGGGATCCATAGCAAGGAATTCTGCTTCGGTGGAGATCGCGGTGCCTTCGGGAGCAGCGGAGATCGAGAACGAGCAGATCGAGAGGATCATAAGGAGTGCCATAATGGCAGAAAGTACCTTTTTCATAATGGTTTCCTTTCTAATAATAAATTTTGTATAATTAATTTTAGCATAATGTTTTTGCGTTGTCAAGAAATATTAATAAATTTTATTCTTTGTAAATAAAATTTGTGAATTACGACAAATAATGCGCGCCGTTTTTGTGCAATGTTACAACGACACGGACTATGACAAAAGCCATCCGCGCTTTTGCGCGGATGGCTTAGAATACTGTTTATTAATATCAGTTTTCTCTTCTCTTAGCAACGGTTGCAACACCAAGGATGGAGATGATAGCAACAACTGCGAAGATGAGAGCGGAGTCGCCGGTGGGAACGGGATCAGCGGGCTTGGTATCTTCGGGAACTTCCTTTGCGGGGTTGCCAAATGTGCCGTCAGCCTTCTTCTCAACTACGTTGGAACCGTCAGCAGCTGCCTCGAGAACGGGAGCCTTGTCGGTGCCGATTGCCTGATAGTAAACGGTTGCGCCTGCAGCCTCGTTGATGAGGTAAGCAACTTCACCGCTTGCAATCTGGTCAGCGGTAACAACTGTGCAACCAACTGCTTCGCTTACGGGACCGTTGTAGAAAGCGGGAATCTCACCGCTTGCAACGGAATAGTTGTTCTTGCAGTATTCTGCGGTAACGCCCTCAGCACCCTCGCCTCTGTTGTTCCAAGCGATAAGAGTTGCAAGAGCGGTCTTGTTGGTATCGATAGTACCTGCATTGATGCAGTTTTCAAGGGTGTATACAGTGGTGTTGAAGTAACCTACGATACCTGCAACGTAAGCCTTAACGGAGTCATCACCGGAGTTTTCAACCTTGATGTCACCTGCGTTGAAGCAGTTGATGAAGCCGTTTGCAAGACCGTTGGTGCCAATGCCGCCGCCCCAACCGTATGCGGAAACGCCGCCTACGTACATAGTGCCGGAGCCGATAGCGGTAACCTTACCGAAGTTGCCGGAGTTTTCGATACGGTAGTTCCAACCGTCGTGGGAGTTTGCATCTCTGCCGAGGTATCCGCAAAGACCGCCAACGTAGGTAACGCCGTTGATGTCGCCGTAGTTGAAGCAATCAGCGATGAGTACGCCCGAGATCTTCTTCTTGTCGGGGTCTCTGGTGGAACCGAGAATACCTGCGGAAGTAGCGGTATCGTTAACGATAGTACCGTTGTTTACACAGTCGGTGATCTTAGCACCGCCAACGAGGTAAGCGAGGATACCCGCGCTCTGGCCCTTTGCGCTGGAAACTGTACCGTTGTTTACACAGCCGGTGATGGTTGCAACGCTGTCCGGGAGTGCGCCTGCATCGCGTCCGAAACGACCGATGATACCTGCGCCGTAGTTGTCGGTTCTGAGGTTACCGTTATTTACACAGTTCTCGATAACAACAACGTCATCCTGAATGTAACCTGCGATACCGCCGATCTGGCTGGTAGCAATGAGGTCAGCATCGTTCTGGCAGTTCTTGAAGGTTGCAATGGTGCCGGTTGCGCCGTAGCCGAGGATACCGCCGGTGGTTACACCGTTTATGATGGTAGCCTTGTTGAGAACGTTTTCAACGGTGAGAGTGCCGTTGGTCCACATGGTGATAACACCGCAGTTGAGGCCTGCGCCGTCAATAGCTCCTGTAACGGTCAGGTTCTTTACATTACCCTGAAGGTTAGCGAAGAGGGGAGCGGTGGTGGTGATGGTCTTGCCGTTACCGTCGAAGGTGCCGGTGAATGCTGCGTTTTCCTTGTAGGTGGAGCTTACAGCTGCGCCTGCATTCCAGGTAGCGTCGATGGTGATGTCATTTGCGAGGTAGTAGTTACCGTCAGCTGCCATTGCTGCAAAGCCTGCAGCATCGGTGATGGCGATAGCACCCTCAGCGGGCTTGTAGTCAGCTGCAACGGAGCCAACGGTTGCTTCAGCTGCGGAAACAGAGAAGAAGCAAACGGAAAGAACCATGCAGAGAGCCATGATGATGGAAAGTGTCTTTTTCATTTCTTTTGTCCTTTCGTACAAAAATATGTTTCTCGTGTATAGAGTTATTTAATTTTATCACAATTCTTTTGCCTTGTCAAGGACTATGCAACATTTTGTCCAATTAAATCGATGTTTGTCGCCTGAAAAGTATTGATTTTGAAAGATTTATGTGGTAAAATTATAAAAAAACGCGAGGTGACAGAAATGATAGTTCATCAGTACGTTAAAGATTTTGAAAATATGGGCCTTGGAATGTTTGTGCATTTCGGTATATACAGCACGCTTTCCCAAGGAGAGTGGGTGATGCATCAGCACAAGATCCCGCGCGAAAAATACAGAGGTTATGCTCCGAATTTTTGCCCCGAGCGAGATTGGGCGGAAAAGCTTGTTCTGACGGCAAAGGGCGCGGGATGCAAGTATATCACGCTTACCTCACGCCATCACGACGGATTTTCGCTTTACGACACCTGCGGGCTCAACGACTATTCGACGGTTAATTTTATAGGAAGAGATCTTGTCCGCGAGTTTGTTGACGCTTGCAACAAGCACGGAATTATTCCATTTTTCTATCACACCTATCTTGATTGGTATGATGAGAGATTTGACGGTGATTTTCCCGCGTATCTTGATTTTTTGCGCAAGAGCGTTGAGCTTCTTTGCACGCGCTACGGCAAGATCGGCGGCATCTGGTTTGACGGCAAGTGGAGCAAAAAGGACGCCGATTGGGAGGAGGACGCGATGTATTCGATGATCCGCCGCCACCAGCCCGAGGCTATCATCGTCAATAACACGGGACTTTCCGCGCTTGGCGAGCTCGGACACATCGAGCTTGACAGCGTGACCTTTGAGCGAGGAAAGCCGAAGCCGCTGAATCTTGAAGGCTCGCCGAAATACATCGCATCCGAAATGTGCGAGATCTTCGGCACTCATTGGGGATATGCCGAGGGCGACTTGCTTTATAAATCCCCCGCGACAATCATTGAGGAGCTTGCCGATTGCCGTCGCTACGGTGCGAATATGTTGCTCAACGTCGGACCGATGGGCAACGGATATATCTCCGAGATCGACCGCGCGTTTTACGGAATGGTCGGCAGATGGGTCGCTCTCTTTGACGAGGCTATCCGCAAGCCGCGCCCCTGGGGAATTGAGGTTGAAAGTGCGGAGGGACGCGACTTTCTGCTCCGCGACGGGGACAAGCTCTATCTCTTCTGCTTCGGACTCCCCACTTCCGCAGACCCCAACGCCGCGCGTATGAAAAACGTGGCAAGATATGAGGATGCTTTCACCCTTGACTGCGAGCGCATAACTTCTGCCGAATGGCTTGATGACGGAACCCCGATCGAATTTGAGGAGAGGGAAGGAAAGAGCGTCATCAAGACCGTGCCGTATATCAGCGGAAGAAATTATGTGGTGAGAGTAGCGAAAATAATAGTGGACAGTGATTAGTGGACAGTGGACAGAAAGTTGCGGGCAAATAATTTTGTTTGGTACTTTTAAAACATTGTTTAATATAAAACTGAAATAAACAATAACTCGGATATTATGAAGTTAAACTTCTTAATATCCGAGTTTCTTGTTTATTAAATTATCAGTCGGTACAATGGAATGCAAATATTAAAATTAAATTATCATTCGCTTCTTTCTGTCCACTGTCCACTAATCACTGTCCACTTATTTCCGTGGGTTCGAAATTCTCTGCAATATACTTGCACATCATAAAACCCTTGTTGACGAGCTGGATGTTGATTCCAACGTCGTATAGCTCCTGATAAAACGCGGTAGACTCGCAGTTTTCGGGGTAGGCGGGGTTGGTGTTGTGCACGTCGGCATACATTCTGATCTTGCCCTTGAAGCCCTCAAATCTCGTTTTGTTTTCCTCAAGGAAGGCTTTGTAGCTGTATTCCGAGAAGTTACAAGTCAGACGCATCATATAGCAGAGATCGTAGCTCTTGATAGTTCTTATAAGAAGGTCTGCTTTTGCATCGTTCTTCATAAAGTTGAGGATGGGTTTGCCGCAGAGCGCGGTGGTTCTGTCACGGAGCTCGCGCGTGAACTTGTATCCGCCACTGTTAAAAGCCGCGTGCCATGTGCAGATAACGGTGGTGTAAGCCTTGTATTTTTCAAGCAGAGGCCAGATGTCGCGATCAAATTCCCAAAAGATCTTTCCGTTTGCGTCTTCCTTGACGTCAAGACGGATGAAGATGCGGTTGGCACAGATCTTTATCGCTTCGTCAAGGGTGGGGATCTTGTAGGGAGTTACAGCCGCACCATCGCCGCCCGTGCCCATCTTGAGGTTGAGCTGCTGAAGCTGTTCGTAGGTCCAGTCGCAAACGTTGGGGGATTCGGGAAGACCGTTCTTGCCTGCCTTTTCGGCAAAGTCGGTGGTGCGGGTGAGGGTAGCATCGTGAAGCAGAACGAAAACGCCGTCCTTGGTGACTCGGGGGTCGATCTCGACCATATCACCGCCCAGCATTACTGCGCTGATAAGACCCTCGGCAGAGTTTTCGGGGTAGTAGACCATCTCACCGCGGTGCAGACAGGACATAAGTCTGCCGTCGACATCGTTGTAGGCTGCGTATTTTTCATCAAAATCAAGCATCCATTCGGGAGTTTCGTGATAGAATTCCCAATGAAGCGCGAGCTTTGAGAAATCGTTTATGTATTCCTGACGGTCGGGAAGGGAGTAGGCGATAGTGAGGTCGCTATATTCGTAATGATACTTTTCGGGGGTAAAGAGCTTTGCAAATCTCGCGCAAGCGGTGTCGGTGGCATAGGCGCTTCCGCCCCCGATTGCGATTGAATCGGCATTTTGAACCTGAGCGATGTTAAAATCGTCCATTCCGTAACCCGCAGATGCGTTGGCATTTTCAATCACGATTTCGTGATTTCCCGTTGCTTCGCTTTGGGGCTTGACTGAAAGTGTTGCACCGCAAACGGCGCTAAGGCGTGCCGCAAGCTCTTTGGCTGTTGCTTCGTAGCCTTCACCGTAAACGACAGTGAAATCAGCAAGAGGAGTTTCGCCGATTCTGACAGTTGTGTCGGGCTCGGTATCGGGCTCGGTAACAGGCTCGGTTACGGGTTCTGTTTCGGGTGCGACGGTGGTTTCTGCGGGCTGTTCCTCGACGGGTGCACAGCCTGCAAGTGCACCGAGGAGCGAGATGACCGCGAGGGTCAGGGCAATAAATCTTTTCATTATATTATACCTTAATTCTTGGGAGTAGCCTCGAAGTTCGCGGCGATGTACTGGCAGAGTGAAAGTGCCTTGTTGACGAGATGGTAGTTGATTCCTGCCTCATAAAGCTCTGCGTAGAAGGCGTGGGACTCGTTGTTGCCGTTGTGAACATCGGCGTAGGTGCGGAGCTTGCCCTTGTAGGAATCGAGCTTGGTTTTGTTATCTTTAAGATATTCCTTGTAATTAACGTCGCCGAAGTTGACGAATAGACGGATTCCGGGGTTGAAATCGTGCGCGCGGATGACCTTGTTGTTTCCGGCGAGAGTTCCCGCGTCGCCAATGAAGACGATGCCGCCCTTGCCCGAAAGCGATTCTGACTTGTCGCGATAGGTGTCCGTGAGACTGTAGCTGTTTGCCTTGAACCAGCTGTGCCAGGTGTAGATGACGTTCGAATAGCTCTGATACTTCTCCATAAGAGGCCAGATGTCCTTTTCGAAATTCCAGAAAGGAGTATCGTCTGTGGGACCCTTTACGTCAAGGCGGATGAAGATGCGGTTGGCGCAGACCTTGAAAGCCTCGTCAAGTGTGGGGATCTTGTAGGGAGTGACCTTTGCACTCGATCCGCCCGTGCCTGTCTTGAGGTTGAGCTGCATAAGCTGATCGTAGGTCCAATCAGCGACGTTTGCCGAGGTGGGAAGACCGTTTTTACCCGCCATTTCCTCAAAGTTGGTGGTACGGGTGAGGGTTGCGTCGTGCAGAAGGATGAAAACGCCGTCCTTGGTGAGTCGGGGGTCGATCTCGACCATATCAGCGCCCATCATAACCGCGCTGATGATGCCCTCAATCGAGTTTTCAGGGTAGTAAACCATATCGCCGCGGTGCGCGCAGGACATAAGTCTTCCGCCCGCATCCATACTTGCGGCGTATTTTTCATCATAATCAAGCATCCATTCGGGGGTCTGGAATTCAAGCTCCCAATGGAGGGGGAGGGATTCGATATCGTTCACGTAATCGCGCGAAGCGGGGAGCTCATAGTGCATTGCAAGGTCGGTGGTAGCATATTCGGTCTTGTCGCCCTCGGAGAGTGCCTTGCAAAGACGTGCACAAGCCATTTCAACTGCGGTCTTGTTTATCGCGGTGATGTGGATATCGTCGCCCTTTACTTCAATATTGAAGTCGTCGGTACCTTTGCTTGTGGCGGTTGCTCGCGAAGCGGCAGCAATTGCGATCTCGTGCTCTCCGGGAGCTTCTCTTTCTGCCTGAACGGGGATGATCGCGCCCGTCAGCTTGCCGAGTCGGGTGGCAACTTCCTTTGCCGCCGCGGTGTATCCCGTGCCGTAAACGATAACGTAATCCGAAAGCGGAACGCCGCCGATGGTCAGACCCTCCTTGGCGTATGCTGCCTTTTCAACCACGCGGAGAGTGGAGCTTACGGTAAGATCGCCCTCGGTGAGGTATTTTTCGATAAAGAGGTCAACGGCGCGAATGATTGCCTCGTCGCTGTTGCCGGTGAGGAAGAGGCGGTTGCCGATGACGGCAATGACGGAGTCGTTGAAGCCAACGCCCTCGAGAGCCTTTGCGGATTCCTCGCGGTCAACTTGGCCGACTGCGATCTCATAAGCGTGGGGCTCCTTGTTCGGCATAACGAAATCGTCGCTGACCTTGATGTTAGCGCCGTATTTTTCATTCAGTGCGTCGCGCAGGCGCAGAAATGCATCGGTGACAGCCGCAGAGGTCTTGTCGGAGCGGATGAGCTTATACTCGGTCGCACCGCCCTTTGTGATGTTGATGGGAGGCGTTTCGGGCGCCTCTGTTTCAATTATTTCGGGTTCTGTTGTAATTTCGCTCTCTCCGCCGTCGCAGGATGAAAAGACCATCAGCACGGCAAGAAGAAGCGAGAGGAGAAGAGTTGCTTTTTTCATTGAATTTTCCTCGCGTAAGGGATTTTCTATAATGGTATCATATTTATGGTTAAAATTCAATCCAAGAATGTAAATTTTTGCCGACAGCCCGCAAAAACGGACTGTCGGCGTTGTGTTTTTAGTTATCTTTCTTAAAAAGATAGATGATCGCTCTTCTGAAGACGCTTACCTTTCTCTTGTAAACGGTACAGCGGAGTCTGTAGTAGAGCTTAGCCATTGAGGGCATTGCCGAAACGGGTGCGCCGTTTCCGAATTCCTCGGCGGCGATAGCCTCGAAGACGGTGACGCATTCCTTCTCGCGCATCGGGTGGCGAGGCGCCTCGAATTCGGTCATTCCCTCTTCGGGAGCGGCAAGGACGAGCTCGCGCTCGCATTCGGTTGCGATACGCTTTGCAAAATCTGCGCTGAATTCGCCCACGCCCGGCACAAAGCCGCATTCGCGGAGCATATCCATTATCATTTCGCAAACCTTTCTTACTTCCTCGCGCTCGGGGATGAGCTCAAGCTTTTCGTCTGCCTCGTGAAGCGCAAGCAGGATCGTCTCGCGTGCCTCGGCGCGCTTGTTTGCCTTCTTGATGATGATGGCAAAGAAGATGATAACTGCCGCAGCAAAGAGAAGGACGGCGGATGTGATGATCACGATCTTCTTTATCAGCTCGCGCAGAGCCTCGCGGCGCTGCTCCTCGAGCATCTGCTCGATCTCGTAATCTGTCATTCCCTCCATGGGATCTTCTTCCTCTTCCTCGTAGTCACCGGGATTGCTCGGGATGCTTGTGCCCGAGGAAGGACGGCTGGAGAGATACATTGCGTCGTAGTACTTGGGGGTCGCCTCGTACTGGATCCAGCCAAGACCGTCATACCAAACCTCTACCCAAGCGTGTGCGCTCGAGTCGCGGACGGTTGCCTTGTATCTTGCAACGGCATCTTCATCACGGTTGGTGTAAAGACCGGTTGCAATGTAGCCTTCAACGTAACGCGCGGGGATTCCCGCCTCGCGGAGAAGAAGGGTGAGAGCGGATGCAAACTGAACGCAATAGCCCTCTCGGGTCTTGGTAAGGAAGGTCTCAACGCCGTCAAGCGTGTTTTCCTCGCCGAGAACGGTGGGGTTGAGGGTGTAGGTGTACTTTTCCTCATCGCAGAGGTAGTTGATGATCTCCATTACAAGCGCGTGGCGCTGAACGTAGACATCTCTGTCGGTGACGGTGGATACGAGCTGGTACACCTCTTTGTTCTTGTTGTACTTATATTCGCTCTTGTTTGCCGCAAGTGAGAAGTCTGCGGGAACGTCTTCCTTGTAGTCTTCCTTGATCACGGCGTTTGCGACGATCTCTTTGTAGAGATCCGAGATGATCTGAGAATTAGCCTTGCCCGTGTAGGTTTCATATACGAAGGGGGTGTACTTATCAAGCAATTCGCCCTGACGGCGGAACTGCCACTGCTGAACGTCGTCAAGCTGCTCGAAGTAAAGAACTGCGCGGTCAAGCTTGGGGGCGTAGTATTCGATAAGATTTCCTTCATTATCATATTCAACCGGAACGTCGATCATTTCGCGTTTAACATCTCCGCTTGGGGATATGGTATAAAGCGCGGTGCCGACGGGCTGAGCGACGGTGAGCACCTTTGTGCCGTCCTCTGCGACGGAAACAACGGTGTATTCGATAACGGTTCCGTCATAGAGAGTGACGGAGAATTTGCCAAGACGGCTGTCATTTACGTCCTTTTCGATCTCGGTACGTCCTGCGGCAACAGCGGCACGGGTCTTGTTGTACTCGGTTATGAGGCTGCCGAGGTTGTATTCAAGCGTATCGTACTTGAGTATCGGAAGCATCGAAACCATAGCGTAGCCTTCGGTTCCGTTCAAAGCGGCGCGGTAGCTGGTGTAAAGTCCGTCAAAGTAGTTGGCGTAGCTTATAGGGCCTGCTTCGCTTGAACCAAAGGCGCGCAAGAAGTTGACGGCATTGCCCGTCGAGCTGTATCCGTTCGGGGAATAGGAACGGATGTGGAAGGAGGGCATATAAAGGATGTTGTCAACGAATTCTTCCTCTCGCTTGATGTTGACCTGGGCGATGTGGTAGCCGTATTTTTCAACTCTCTTCAGCTTCGAGGTGACGTCGGCGTCATCGTCAAAGAGACCGTCATCGGTCATGATTCTGAAGAAGTTGTAAAAGATCGATTCTGATGCATCGTCGTTGGTCGCGTAAAGCGAGCGGTATTTGTCGAGGAGCTCACTGTTGGGTCTTGCCGTCATCCACACACCGTCCTCATAGGAGGTGGCGATCCATCCGCGAAGATAGATGTTCGTGGGTGAGTTCGACTCAACCGTCATAAGCGGCTCGTGAGTGTAGTATCTGGGGGTTGCGGTGGTGTTTCGGGGCGAGAAGTTGTTTGCGTCGCCCTCGAATGCAAGAATATCGAGCGCGGGGTCGTCGCCCATAAGCAGAGCGGTGACGTAATTGCGGTAATATTCAAGCTTTTCTTCGATGACGGGAATTGTTTCAAAGCTTCCGCGTGTTGACATTGCGGGGATAGCAAGCATTGCAAGCGAAAGAATGAGTATCGCGCCGCCCGCAAAGCCACCGATAGAGGAGCGGCGGATGAGGATATCCTCGTGATAATCGCGAACCTTCTTGATCGCCACCTTTTCCGTGCGCTTTTCCTCGCGTGCGGCTGCTTTGGCTTCGATCTTTGCCTTTTTAGCCTCTCGCTTTTCGGCGGGAGTCAGGTGAACCTTCTGCTTTTTGGCGGGTCTTTCGGGAGCATCGGCAAAGTATTCGGTGATCTCTTGATCGACAGTGATCTTTTTGCCGCGCTTGCGAGCCTTCTTTTCTGCCTTTGCGGCAAGCTTTTTGGCTTTTTTCTCTTCCTTTGAAGCCTTTTTGTTCAAAAGCTTTTCGGGAAGGGTGGGGGCATCGGTTTCACCGAACACGTTGCCGCTTTCGTCGGTAGCATCGGGCGCCGGAGCGGCGATGTAGATGCGGTCGAAAACGAACATTATGATCAGCGCGCAGAATGCTGCCGCAACAAAGGCAAGAGCCCAGTTTGAGCGCGAAAGGTTATAAACGAAGAGGAATATCAGAATTCCGCCCGAATATATACCGGGAAGCACGATTCGCGCGCGCTTTACCATAGCAGGGACGAAGATGGCGGCTGTGATCAGCGTGAACAGCATAACCATCGTGCGGGCGTAGCCCTCGGGGCTGTCGGCGGTGTGCGCTACATCTACCTGCTTGAGGTCGATGGCGTAGAAGCCCATATACTTCATATGACCGAGAGCACCGTTGAAAACCGTGAGTGCGGCTTCGTAGAAGTATGTGATGGGATTTGGAAGTGCCGGAACAACGATCGCGGCTGCAATCGCAGGGACCGTGATGAACGCGCCGTATTTCCAGAATGCCGGCAGAGCAAACAGAGCAACGAACGCAAGCGCCCAAAGTGCGATGAATCCAAATCCTGCGCCTGCGGGGATTCCGCCGTAATTCTTGATTGCTTTTTGCGCGATGTATTCGGGTGTCATATCAAATCCGAATGCTTCGCTGACAAAGAGTGCAAGGCCGAGAACAGCAACGAAAATTGTGAGCATTCTGCAGAACATACCGATGTATACGTGTTTCTTTGCCGCGGCTGAGCAGTCGGGCGGGCAGATTATCGGTCGTTTGGAGGGCGGAACGATCGCCGCGCGTGCGGCGTGCTCCTTCTTGAGTCGCTTGAGTTCCTTTTTCTCGAACTTTTTGCGTTTCTTCTCGGCTTTTTTGAGTTTTCTGATGTCGGAGGGCGAAACGTCGGTCTTTACGGAGGTTTTCTTTACTTGTTCTTTATCCATTTTCATACCTCCTTATCTCGTTCCTTTGAGAGTGCCGACACCGACGGTGCCGCCAACTTCCTCTTCGCCGCCCTCAAGAGGGCTTTCGCTTGCGATGATAGTGCTTTCGTCGAGCTTGCCGTCGATCAGCTTAATACCTCTTGCACCGAAATCCTCGCGGCATTGATCGATAAATGCGCGGCGAAGTTCGGGGTAAAGGTAGCGTTCCTCTGCGGAATAAGCAATGATCTCGGTAAGACGCGGGATCTCGCTGACGTCATCAACGATCTCGTCGTCAAGCACGGGAAGAACGACCATAACCTTTGCGTCTGTTCCGTCGCCGACGGATGACGCAAGGCGGGAGATCTTCTGACCGCCGCGGACTGTGGGTGCGGAGGCGAAGAGCTTGAATACAACGTCAAAATCCTCGATAGAGTGCATATCGTAGCAGAATGCGCCGATCTCGGAGCGATCGTCATACCACATAAGGCAAACGTCACGTCCCGAACGAAGCTCGCGCAGGATCACCGCGATGGTGAGCTCAACTGCACCGTCGGCGCAGTATTCGTTCATATCCTCGTAAACCTCGTCGCTTATGAGAGCGTGGATGTTCGGCTTTTCGGGTTCTGCAACCTTCTTTTTCTTCTTTTCTTTCTTTTCCGGCTTCTCGGACTCTTCCTCGATGGGTTCCGTTTCCTCTTCGGGCTTTTCCTCTTCGATCACCTCGGGCTCGGGTTCGGGCTCGGATTTTTCAAAGGGGTTGATGAAGGGCTTTGCGGGAGGCTCGTCGGGGAAGTGAGCGGACATATCACAGAAGATATAGGATATATCTGCAGAGCCGGTGTTATAATCGTTAACGATGAATTCTTCGGATTTCGAGGAAAGCTTCCAGTGAATGCTCTTGAGCGAGTCACCGGGCATATAGTCGCGGATGTCGGAAACCTCGAGCTTGTCGTAGACGTAAGGTGCCTTGACGGTTCTCATTGCCGAGTCGGACACCGAAAAGGCATCGCTCGTATCAAGCGTGAGCTTGCGGGGGAGAACGTAGACCGAGGCAAAGGAGTTCATCTGCGAGCGAACTCGGAAGATGCGGAAGAAATCGTAAACGTAATACGAGGTCACGCCGATCTCGTAGGTTCCGCGGAAGCGGAATTGCACCGTTCCCTTTACGGTGTAGTTCGACATGGGCGGCATGCCGACGCGCACGCAACGCTCGGTTGTACGCACGCTGCTGCGACGGGGGAGTTTGATATAGGCATCAATGAAGGGATAAGGCAGGATTGACTCATTGATAAGGCGGAATTCATAGCTGAAAGGCTTGTTTTTCTCGGTTACCGTTGTGTCGGAGAGCATATAGACCTTGAGTCCGAGCTTCGAGAGAAGTGCATAAACAAGGGACGCCCAAGGGATTATCGAAACGAATCCGAAGAATATGTTCGAGGCGGGGGCGCGGAGCGCCTGCGTGAAGATCAGCGCACCGATCCAAACAGCCGCCCAGATCCAGAAACGCCAGGTCACCGAGATCGGAAAACGGTCCTTTTCGTGTGTATTTTCCACCGATTTTGCCTTTTTGTTCTTTTTTTCAGACATCTTAGGCAAACCTTTGGGTGATTATTTTCTCTTTCCCTTGTAGGGAACGGGGGTGGTACGAAGGATCTCGCCGAGGATCTCGTCGGGCGAGGTACCCTTGAGCTTTGCATCCTGACGGAGCATAAGTCTGTGTCCGATTGCGGGACGGAAGACTGCGGCGATATCGTCGGGAAGAACGTAATCTCTGCCTCTGATAAATGCGTAAGCCTGCGCAAGACGCATCAAAGCAACGGATGCACGGGGAGAAGCACCGAGGGAGAGGGAAGGATGGCGGCGGGTCGCGCCGATGAGCAGAACTATGTAGCGGTAAAGCTCTTCATCAATATTAATGGTAGCAACGCCTGCACGGAGCTCGCGGAGCTCGTCACGGGAAATAACGGCATTTACCTCGTCAAGCGGGTTCTTTCCGCGGCGGGCGAGAAGAATGTTCAGCTCCTCATCGGGAGAGGGATAACCCATTCTGATCTTGAGCGCAAAACGGTCAAGCTGTGCCTCGGGCAGGGGATAGGTTCCAACGTAGCCTGTGGGGTTCTGGGTTGCGATAACGGTGAAGGGATCGGGAACGGCATAGGTCACGCCGTCAACGGTGACCTTGGATTCCTCCATTGCCTCAAGAAGTGCGGACTGCGTCTTCGGGGAGGCACGGTTGATCTCGTCGGCGAGGAGAAGGTTACACATAACAAGACCCTGACGGAACTCGAATTCCTCGGTGCGGCGGTTGTAGATGTTAAAGCCCGTGATGTCGGATGCCATGATGTCGGGGGTGAACTGTGCGCGCTTGAAGTCAAGACCCGTTACCTTTGCAAGGGTTGCGGCGAGGGTGGTCTTACCCGTTCCGGGAACGTCCTCGATGAGAACGTGCGAGCCCGAAAGCATTGCCGTCAGAAGAAGAACGATCTCGGAGCGCTTGCCCACGATAACCTTTTCGATCTCAGCCATAACAGCCTGAACCTTCGCGTGGTTCTCCTTTACGTCAAATGCGGGAGCGGTGACCTCAGCGGTCATCTCGGTTACTTTTTCAGAGTTCATTTTTGTGTTCCTTTCTCTGTATTGTAATAAAATTATTTCAAGATAAGGCGAAAAGAGCCATTTTCGCTTAATTTTTGCTGAAAATGACCTTTAATTATTCCTTTTCGAGTCTATTATATCACAATTTTGTGCGAATTGCAATATATTTTTTGCTCGGGCACAATATTTTTTGGCAAAATACGAAATAGGCTTTCCCGATCCAAGACAGGTGTGTGTCACTAATCTGATAATTTTATAATGATGTTTGCCTATTGTGCGAAGTCTGCATTGCACGAACGACAAGCGTACAAAAGATGATCAAAAAATATTGACAATTATCTCGGGGAATGATAAAATGAAGAAAAATAAAATATTTTAGATTTCGATGCGACCGGTCGGGTGCATTTTGCGATATATAGGGTGAAAGGAGGCTTGACAATGGAAGACAAAAAGATAATTGAACTATTTTTCGCGCGGAATGAAGAGGCGATTTCGGAAACGGAGAAGAAGTACGGCAAGCTTTGCAGATATATAGCCTCAAACATCCTTGCCTCACGCGAGGACAGCGAGGAGTGTGTCAACGACACGCTTCTGGCACTTTGGAACTCGATCCCGCCCGATGAGCCCGAGCCGCTTTCGGCTTACATAGCCGCAAGGGCGAAGAATATCGCAATAAGTAAATCGCGCGCAAACAACGCCTGGAAGCGCGGCGGGAACGTGAAGGTGGTAAACGACGAGATACTATCGCTACTCCCCGACGGTCACACCCTCGCGGAATATTACGAATCACGCCTCGCGGGCAAGGTCATCAATGACTTCCTCGGACGGCTGAACAAAAGCGAGCGAAAAGTTTTCATCCTGCGCTATTGGTACCGCGCGAGCGACCGAAGCATAATGGAGGAAACGGGATTTTCGCAAAGCAAGATCAAATCAATGCTCGCAAGACTGCGAAAGCGCCTTGCCGAAGCACTCGAAAAGGAGGGAATCATAGTATGAGCGGCTATTTCAAGGATACAAGGCTGATCGAAGCCTTTGATTACATCGACCCCAAATACATCGCCGAGGTCGGCGAAAGTCTTAAACTGCGGTCGGTATATACCAAGGAATGCGAGCAACCCAAAAACAAACTCCATATAAACGTCAAACAGATCACTGTCCTTGCCGCGTGTGTGCTTTTGCTTGTATTTGCTATGCCGCTGTTCGGATACGTGGCAAATGTTATCGGTTCGTTTGCGGCTGGACCTGCAGGTACTGATACGCAAACTCCCAATACATCGGTTATAGAAGAAAGCGAATCCGAAAGAGCTCCCGAAGAAACAACACGCGAGCTCTCCGAAATGGAGAAGAAGTATTCCGTATACGGAAAAGAGGAAACGGGTACGAACGGGGAGAAGATCTTCTATCTTTACACCGAAGATCAGCACAGGGAGATTTATGAATCAAGATATCTCAAGGAAAGGACCTTGAGCTATGAGGACGTAGTCTATATTATTAATGATTCCATCCGTCTTTATTTCGAGTATGATAAGATCATATTCGCAGAGCAGGCGCAAATGTCCGATGGTGTATATAACGTTATGGGCATCCGTTGGGTCGAAGAGTTCAACACAGGTAACAATGTTCTTGAAAGAATAAGCTATGTTACACCTTATCACGGCGATTTTTCCGAGTTGAGCGACGGGGCTGCGGACGATCCGACAAGCGCGGAATACATGTACCGCAAGATGCTTCTCGAGATCTATGCAATTATCCACTGCCGCTTGGATCAGCACAATGATGTTCGTACTTGGTCCTTCGGAAATCCCTCGCAGGGCATGCCGAAGACACAATATCAGGGAATCGTGCTTGATACTCCTGTAATGCAGGATCATCCTAAGAGTGAATACAGTGATGCGATTATAAACGCGACAAATGCCCTCCGAACCGGAGAGGTGCCGACTAACGAATATCCCGTTGTAGTATTGCCCCAGCCCGAGCTTTTGGGAGAGGATTATATAACGGCAGTAAGGGACGGAACAAGTGAAAGACTGTTCCCAACCAAGGAATTGATTGATCTCAAACCTAAAAAATAAAAAAGACTGTTTATCCTTCATGCCCCTCGGCGCCAAGCGCCGAGGGGCAGTTTGATAGAATGGGTAATCAAAGTTCAGAAAGTTATGTTTGCACTTGCAAGCGGGATGCAGGGGCGGCAGCCCCTGCAAGAAGAAATGATGTCATCCTGAGGGCGTGCCCGCAGGCATATACGCCCGAAGGATCTCGTGACGCGCAAATTGTTCTTTGCGCGTCGCGGTGCTGGCGAAGTGGTCTGCACTGCACTAAAAAACTAAATATATATGAAAATGGAAAATCACTGTGTAGTTTCAAATTTACACAGTGATTTCGTTTGTGTTGGACTTTAGAATGTTCGAACAAAACGCGTTGTCAAAATTATACGGTAATTTACTGCAGATTTCTTTGTTATGGCACCGCGCTGACCGAGGAACAACTCGGTCAGCACGAGATCCTTCGTCGCATACGCCTGCGGGCGCTCCTCAGGATGACATAGTTGAGCAAAGCTCAACAGTCGGGTCTGTCTCGGCGGCTGAACACCGCCGTTTCCCTTCGGAAAACCGTCAGACCCGACGGGCAAGTCCGTTGCTTGGCTGCCGCCCCCTGCACCCCGCTTGCAAGTGCGAACATAGACTTTCTGATTGTATTATTATGCAATTAATCTCCGTTTATAAACTTTTCGTTAAAATCTTTCATACCTCTTGCATTATTGATTGAAATCTGTTATAATATTAAGGTAAATCATTTATTTTACGGCGTTGGCTGTGAAATAAGGCCATACCAGCCGGGGAGTTAGCGGTGTCCTGTACCCGAAATCCGCTATAGCGGGGGTTCATTCCCCTTTTGAGGGCGGATCGGATGCGGTCTGCGACTCTTTCTCTGTGTTGAAGGGTGGGTCTTGCGCAATCGTGCGCTGTGAACCATGTCAGGTGGGGAACCAAGCAGCATTAAGCAGTTAGTGCGATGTGCCGCGAGGACGCCTGCCCCGAGCAGAGAAAGGGACTAACGCGCAAATGTGAAGTTCGATTTTGGGGTGTATGGTCTTATTTTGCAGCCAATTTTCTTTGAAAATTGGCTGCAAAATAAGAAGTGAAAAGTGGAAAGTGAAAAGTGTAAAGTTTAGGTGAATTTCCTTGCTTCGCTCGGAAATTTCCATTTTTTGAGGTATGGTATGAAAAGAGCAATTATTGAAGATAAAAGCATTAACTTTGCCATAAGAATTGTCAAGCTGTATGACTATCTACGTGAAAATAAACACGAGTATATTATGTCAAAACAACTGATGCGCTGCGGAACAAGTATAGGTGCTAATGTCAGTGAAGCTCAAATGGGGCAAACAAAAGCAGATTTTTATGCCAAGATTGCTATTGCTTTGAAAGAAGCCTACGAAGCATATTATTGGATGCGTCTTTTACACGCCACCGAATATTTGTCAGACAAAGAGTTTTTTAGCTTAGAATCTGACGTCAAAGAATTAATCTCAATTTTAATATCAATCAGTAATACAAAAAACAAAACCAAGTGAGAACATAGTTAAATATTTTTCGCCTTGGCGAAAAATTACCATAACTTTTCACTTTCCACTTTCCACTTTACACTTGCGAGGAACGAGCACATGCATCAGGCTTTATATCGTAAATGGCGACCTACCGACTTCGATTCGGTCTGCGGTCAGGAGCATATTACCGATATTCTCAAATACGAGACCGAGCGCGGTCTTTTTTGCCATGCCTATCTTTTCTGCGGCTCGCGCGGAACGGGTAAGACCACCTGCGCGAAGATCCTCTCACGTGCAGTAAACTGCGAGAATCCGAAAAACGGCAACCCTTGCGGCGAGTGCCCCTCCTGCCGTGCAATTCTTGACGGCACGACGACCGACGTTCTCGAAATGGACGCGGCATCGAACAACAAGGTCGATGATATCAGAGGCATCCTCGACGAGGTCGTTTATACTCCCTCGAACGTCAAAAAGAGAGTTTACATCATCGACGAGGTCCATATGCTCACCACCTCGGCATTCAACGCGCTTCTCAAAACCCTCGAGGAGCCGCCCGAGCACGTTGTTTTCATTCTTGCGACCACCGAGATGCAAAAGCTCCCCGCAACCGTCATCTCGCGCTGTCAGCGATTTGATTTCAGAAGAATTTCAACCCCTGTTCTTGTTTCAAGACTTAATTATATAGCAAACGAAGAAAATATCACCCTCACCGATGATGCCGCGCTGATGCTTGCGCGACTTGCAACGGGAGGAATGCGCGACGCGATCAGCCTTTTCGAGCTCTGCGCCGCTGCGGGACGCGAGGTAAACGCCGCAACGGTCAGCGAGACCATCGGTGTTCGCGGACGCGAGGCGATGAGCGAGACCGTCCGCGCCATCACATCAAAAAACTGCGCCCGTCTGTTTGAGATAATTGCAGAGATCGATGCCTCGGCATCCGACCTCGGCGTTTTCTGGCAGGAGCTTATCGAGTATTACCGCGATATGCTTGTTATGAAGACGGCGCGCGCGTCCGCATCCAAATATCTTGATCTTACCGACAGCGAAACCGAGCGCCTTGCCGCCGATGCGGCTGCGTTTTCGCGCGAGATGCTTTCATATCATTGCCGTCTGCTTGACGATGCTTATTCCTCAATGCAACGCCCCGGTGCTTCAAGAAGAACGGTTGCCGAGCTGACACTCGTCCGTCTTTCGGATGAAAAACTCGGAACAACACCCGAGGCGCTTCTTGCAAGAATTTCCGCGCTTGAGGCGAAGATCGCGATGGGAGTTCCCGCCGCACCCGCACCTCAGCCCGCTCCGCAGACTGCGCCGCCCTCTTTTGATGATTTCGGCGAGCCGCCTCCATTCGATGATTACGACATTCCGCCCGCGGATGACGATTTCGTGCCCTACGTGCCCGCGGATGCCGTGCCAGTCAAGAAGCAAGCACCCAAGTCCGCGCCTGCACCCGCTCCCGCTCCCGTGAAGAGAGCAGAGCCGAGACCCGCGCCCGCTGTGCCCGCGCCCGCGCCTACGGTAAAGAAGGAGCGCGTTCTGCGCCAGATCAGACAGTGGGCGGAGATTCTTGACTCCTTCGAGTCCACCGCGCCTATGATAAGCGCACTTCTTAAAACCGAAAATGCATATTTCGACGAGAACGACCGCATCGTCATCTGCTATTCGCAGTCGCTGACCAAAACGATGCTCTCACTTCCCGATAAATTCCGCGCGTTCTGCTCTGCGGCATCCGTTGCACTCGACAGACCGATAGATGAAAAGAGCATCCTCTTCGAGCTCGTCAAAAAGGGCGAGGCACCGACAGATGCAAAAATACTCATGGACGAGCTGAATGAGCTTGCCGAGGAAAACAATTAAGACATATTTATATTAAGGAAGGTATATAAACAATGAAAGTCAGACTTCCCAAGGGAGTTGGGGGCGGACCCCAGAATATGGACGCTATGATGCGCCAGGTACAGAAGTTCCAGGAGGAGAGAGAAACTCTCGCGGCTGATCTCGAATCCCGTGAATACGAAGTTGCGGCAGGCGGCGGAGCAGTCAATCTCAAGATCGACGGCACTCTTCGCGTGACCGAGATCAAGATCGAACCCGAGATCATCGATCCCGACGATCCCGAAACTCTTGAGGATATCATCGTTGCGGCAGTCAACGAAGGTATCAAGAGAGTTCAGGATGCATCCGCGTCCGAGATGTCGGCACTTGCCGCTAAATACGGCATTCCCGACGGAGCGTTCTGATCATGTCCGAAAGCATAAAATCGCTTGAGCTTCTTGCCGAGCAATTCGGCAAGCTCGGCGGAGTTGGCAAGCGCACGGCGATGCGTCTTGCCTTTTCGGTCGTTGATATGACCAATGAGGAGGCGGAAAGATTTGCCGAGGCGATCCTTGAAGCCAAGCGCAACATTCATTGCTGTCCCGTTTGTCAGAATCTGACCGACCTCGACGTTTGCCCGATCTGCTCGGATCTTTCGCGTGACCGCACCACGGTTTGTGTTGTTGCAGATACCCGCTCGCTGATGGCGATCGAGAAGGTGCGCGAGTATTCGGGCGTTTATCACGTTCTCCACGGCATGCTCTCGCCGATGCAGAACATCACGCCCGACGATATCAAGCTCCGCGAGCTTATCGAAAGAGTTGCGTCCGAGGACATAAAAGAGGTCATCATTGCCACCAACCCGACCACCGAGGGAGAGGCGACCGCGATGTATATTTCCCGTCTTTTGAAGCCCGCGGGCATCAAGGTCACAAGAATCGCAAACGGCATTCCCGTTGGCGGAGAGCTTGAGTTTGCGGATGCGCATACGCTGGCTTGTGCATTCGATGGACGAAAAGAGTATTGATCTCGCTTCGCTCGAATGATAATCTGCCTTCGGCAGAATGATAATCGGCTTGCGCCGAATGATAATCCGCCAAAGGCGGAATGAAGGTAAAAATCCGCGCCTTGGGCGCGGATTTTTTCAAAATTATGATAAATATTCAAGAAAACCTTGTCATATATAAGTGAAAGCGCTTTTAGACTACGAAAGGAGGCAATATGAAACGCAAAGATAAGATCAGCGATGAGCGGATAATCGAGCTGTATTTTCTGCGTGACGAGAGTGCAATACGTGTGACGGATGAGGTTTACGGTGCAATGCTTTACCGCATCGCATATAACATTTTGCACGATGGTCTTGATTGCGAGGAATGCAAGAACGATACATATCTCGGCGTTTGGAACGCGATCCCGCCCGAGCGACCGCAAAAATTTCCCGCGTACTTAACGCAGATAATCAAAAGGATCGCGATCAACAAATACAAAGAAAAAAACGCAAAGAAGCGTATTCCCTCCGAGTTTACCGAATCGATAGAGGAGCTTGCGGCAACACTGCCCGATAACACCGACGAGCAAGGCGCGCGTGAACTTGCGGAGCTTATAAACGGTTACGTGAAGTCACTGCCCGAGCGGCGGCAGTATATCTTTATCGGTAAGTATTATATGGCTCAAACGCCGCAAAGCCTTGCGGACGAGCTTTCCGTGGGCATTGCGACGGTCTACCGTGAGCTTGAAAAGATCAAGGAGGGCTTGCGCGAACACCTTGAAAGAAATGGGGTATATATATGAACCGAGAAATATTGATCGATGCCCTTGAAGGACTTGACACGGGGCTGATCGAAAGGTATTTTGAAATCAAAGAAAAATTAAGAAAGAGAAGAACAGTCACAAAAAGCGCTATGAGATGGACTGTATCGGCGGCTTGCATCGCTCTGATCGCCTGCACCGTCATCCCCCTTGCAATGAGGATATCGCAGCCCCCGAACCCACCGGTAGTCGAAACTACCCCCGGCAGCGAAGAAACCACCCCGCCGGAAGATGTCACGACCGAAGCGCCGATAAAAGTAGATCCGCCGGTTTTTGATCCGAAAAATGTGATTCATCAAGGTCACAATAATGCTTTGAGTGCTAATGCTGATCTGAATTATGTGGACTGGAATGGAATAGAAATATCGGAAAGTCTTGATTATTTGCTTATGTTATATAACCAAATCAATATTGCAGACAAAAACCATATGTTTGCAATTAACGTTTTTAGACGCGATGAAAAGTCTTTCTATGAAAACTACTTATATGAAGGAAAATCTTATAGGCAACTTTACGAACAGACTACTCATCCGGCGAGACAAATAAATGTGTTGCGCAATTTGCTGGAATATGGGGAGATCCTTAAGTATGGTAAAGATGTAATTACTACCACCGGAGTTCCGCAAGATGAGCCGATAGTTGAAATACGCGGCAGATGTATGATGGAAAAAGACTATGATAGAATTGTGGATCTTATAAACTATTATGATCCTTTAACTTTGTCGAGATACATCATAGACGGTGTGTTCTTAAAAGATAAAGCACAAGAGGACTATGACACATATTGCTCGGTGCTCGATGACTTTGAAGATAAGGTGGCAGAAATGCGTAACGCTTATTTTTGCAGATACAAAGAAAAAGACGTGAGCACTTTTGAGGAGCTTGGGTTTATTACCGGAGAGGTGAACGGTAAGCTGTATATCATTGTATCTTATGATCAATTATTGAGTGTTTCTAATAGTTGGAAAATGATACCGTTTACATTTGTGCCGCTGCTAGAGGATGATTTTTATGAGGCTTATCCGATTAGTGACATCTCTGATGACTATGTGATAGAACGTACTACAACGGGCTTTGATTATTCAAAAATCTCTTTTGACGGAATGCGTGGTGAATACAAAAAGAATATATCTAACGCTGATGAGTTCTATGCTAATTTAAATATGGCGATACAAGAATTCAAAAACAAGTCAACATGCATTGAATTTAAAATAATTTCTAAGTCATTTGAATATGGATGCATTGATATTTCAGAACTTAAAGATATGAATATCAAAGAACATCTTTATTGGCGTGCGGGATATACTACCATAATATCTGTGGAGTTAGATAATATAAATTTGGAAGCCCTAAAAATGTTGACATTGCGCGAGGATATAAAGAAAATTATTATTTCCAATCCGATATATACAGTGTACGAATAATAATATTATTGTGCTAAAATAATATATACCAAGGTAAAATCCGCGCATTTTGCGCGGATTTTTATTTTATAATGAAAATTCCTCGCCTTTCGGCGAGGAATTTTACCTTCCACTAGTCACCAGTCACTTAATTCTTCGGCTCAACGATATTATTGGTGATCGCTGTGCCGAGGGTGTAGGGAAGCGGGAGAGTTACCGTGTTGCCCTGCCATCCGGCGACGTAGAGCTCGGCGTAGTTGGGGTTCTTGCCCTCGAGCAGGACGTGGTTATATGTGTTGGCAGCAACCACAGGATAATGGTTTGCGCCAATGGGCCAAAGGATGACGGAGGGCTTCATAAGCGAATATGCCGACTGAGTTCCGCTGTTTGCACCGCCCGTGCCGCCGCCGTGATGCGCCACCTGAACAATGTCGCACTTGAGCTCGTTCTTATACATCGAGTTGCAGATGTTGAATGCGTGTCCGGTCGCGTCACCCGTGATGATGGCGGTCGTCTTCTTGCCCGATGCGTCGGTTGTGATCGAACGGAAGACGATGGAGGAGGTGTTGAAGGCGTTTGCAACCTTGGGCAGATAGGAATCAAGGGTGTAAAGGATCTCAAACGCGGTGTCGCCGAACCACCAGACCTGACCAACGTGGGGAACAACGTAATCAACGCCGATCTCACGCGCTACGGTAACGGTCTTGTTATAGTTCTTGTAAAGACCCGTTGCAAAGCTTGCGGTTGTGTTTTGTGCGGTATCAAACGCCGCCTCGGGCCAGAAGTTGCACATGATTCGCTCAAAATTGAACTTGGTGAACTGCTTGTATTCGTTCATCAAAGTGCCGAAATGGTCAGTGTGCGGGTGCGAGATGATCCAAGCCGCAATGGTGATATCCTTGTCGGTCTTGGCGTAATCCTTCGATTGCTCGCGCAGAGCCTTGATTATGTTTGCGGCGTAGATGCCCGAGTTTCCGTGGTGTCCGCCGTCAACGATGACGAAGCTTCCGTCGGAAAGACGGTAGATGATGCACATACCGTTCTGCTGATATTCCTTGTTGTAAATACCTTCAACGCCGATCATTGATATCTGCGAGGTGGTCACGGGCGCGGCGTCACTCTTCTTTGTGGGAAGGGTATCATCCTGGAACGGCTCAATGATAACGCGGACTTCCTTGTTATTGATGTAATAACCCGCGTTGACGGTGTATTTTTCGGTATAAAGGGTTGCAAAAAGGTTGCCGACGATCTGGTTCTCGGCGTAAGTCTGATAACCGGTATCGTTGAGCTTTTTAAGATAAGCCTTGTACTGGTCGGGGTTGGTATCATTGATGATAACGCCGTAGCATCCGTCGCCCATATCTGTGACGGAGGAAAACTCGCCGCCCTCGTATACGGGGAGGCTTGAGGTCATGGCATCGTGCTTTTTGACGATGTTGAGCTTGTCTGTGGCAAGCGCGAGAGTTTTTGTGCCGTCCGCTTCCTCGGTGAGCCCATTGCGGAGAAGAGTGATCATCTCGCTCAGCGCCTTGTTGTATCCGGCATCGGTGAAGGAGAAGACAACGATCTTGTTGCCGACAGCCTTGATCGAATATTCACCGTAGGTCAAGCTGTTCATAACCTCTGCGGTTTCGGGATATGCGGTTGCGCCGACAAGGATCTCAAGGGTGGAGCTGTCGTAGCTTTCGCCCTTCTTTATCCAGTCATCGCCGAGGTCGGGGTTAACGTCCGTGATGTTGTTGATAACTTTTCTGATCTCGATCGCAACCTTGACGGGTATATCCTCCGTCTTGAGGTCCGAGGGACGAACTAACTTTACGTTTGATTTTCCGCCCGAGATGAGATTAAGTACGGTCGGGCCTTCGGGTATCGGCTCGGTCTCGGGAGCTTCGGTTGCATTTGCCGACTCTGTGGGAGCGGTGGTTTCATCAGCCGTGCCCGCAGGCGAGCATCCGACAAAGGCAGAAAGCGCAAGTATCAGCGCAAGCAAAAGCACGATAAGCTTAAAATTGAATTTCATATTGATTCTCCTGAAATAATAATATTTGATTATAAAACGCAGTTTTACAATTGGGATGGTTTACGGTTCGAGAACGACTTTTTTCTGTGCCGTGCCGAGAGTGTAGGGGAGCGATATCGTCACCGAATTGCCCTGCCAGCCGGCAATGTAAAGCTCGGCAAAGTTGGGGTTGCGCGAGTCGTGCAGAACGTGGTTGTAGGTGTATTCCTTGACTGTCGAGTAATGCTTCTGTCCGACCGGCCAGAAAAGGACGGAGGGGTTCATGTATTCATAAGCTTTCTGCGTGCCGCCGCTGTTGCCGCTTGTGATCGAGCCGTGATGAGCGAGCTGAACTACGTCGCATTTAAGCTCCTCCTTGAATGTGTCTGCGATTATTTGCATCGTATATCCCGTGCCGTCGCCCGTTACCATAACCTTGTATTCCTTGCCCGAAGCGTCTGCGGTCACGGTGCGGAAGATGAGGGATGAGGTGTTGAAGGTTGGCGTGGAGCGGGGAAGGAAGGATTCGAGTGTATAAAGGAACTCAAACTTCGTGCCGCCGATCCACCAAGCTTGACCGACGTGGGGAACGATGTATTCCGCGCCGAGCTTATCGGCAACGCCTGGTGTCTGCGAATAGGTGGTGTACTTGCCGGGAGCAAAGGTGTCCTTCGCGCTCTTGAAGGCTTCAAAGGTGCCCTCGTCCCAGAAGTTTGCGAACACGCGCTCGACCTTGAATTTCGTGAACTGACCGTATCCTTTGACAAGGGTTCCGAAGTGGTCGCTGTGCGGGTGGGTGATTATCCAGGCGGCGATGCGGATGTCGGCGTCAGTCTTTGCGTAATCCTTTGATTGCTCGCGCAGAGCGGAGATGATGTCAGCCGCAGATACTGCCGCGTCCTCGGAATGTCCGCCGTCAACGATGACGAAGCTGCCGTCCGCGAGGCGGTAGACGAGGCAAAGTCCGTTGTTTTGATATTCTGCGCCGATGAGGTTGTCAAGACCTATCATCGTAAGCTGCGGGGTAGTTACAGCGGCGAAATCCGATTTTGCAAGAGGCAGAGTGTTCTCGCTGAAGGGCTCGATTACGATGCGAACCTCTTCATAATTCTTGTAAAATCCCGCGTTGACGGTGTATTTGTCGGTATAGAGGGTGGAGAAGAGGTTGCCCGCGATGTCATTCGATGCGTGCGTTTTGTAGCCCTCTCCCGCAAGCGCGGAAAGGTAGGTCTTGTATTCATCCGCATTCGTTTTGCCGATGACGATGCAATAGCATCCGTCGCCCGCGTTTGAAACGGCGTTGATCTCTCCGCCTGTGTAGTGGGGCAGGGATGCCGTCATTTTTTCAACCGTCCCGACAATATTGATGTCTTCTGCGGCGAGCGTGAGCGACATATTGCCGTTTTCTTCCTTAATGCCCGTGCGGAGAAGAGCTGTGAACTTTTTCAGAGCTTCCTCGTATCCGACGTCGCTGTAAGAAACGACGACGATTTTGTTGCCGACGGCGCAGATCGCGTAGTCACCGTAGCCGATCGACGCCAAAACCTCTGCGCTTTCGGGGTGCGAGGTTGCACCGACAAGTATCTCGAAAGTTTTGGGATCGTACTCTTGACCCGCGGCTATCCAGTCGTCGCCGAGTTTAAGCGAAACGCCCGTGCGCTCTTTGATGAACTTTCTGATCTCAACCGCGGTGGTAACGGCAACGTCGCTCGAGGCAAGCTCCTCGGGGCGCACTATTGAGAAAAGTCCCTCTTTGCCCGAAAGAATTGTGTATTTACTCGGCGCGGGTGCTTCGGTCTCGGGTACGGTTTCGGGGACAGTTTCAAAGACCTCGGGCGCTGTGGTTTCAACCTCACCGCCGTCACATCCCGAAAGAATTACCGAAAGAGAAAAGAGCAGCGCAAATAGCAGCGCGATTATTTTTAATTTTGATCTCATTTTTGTTCCCCTTATGAGAAATATATATTTATTTTACCATAAATGATGAAAAAGGTCAATAAAAAAGTCCATCTTTACATAGAGAAGATGGACTTTTTTGTGATTTAAGGTTCAAGAACCTCGTTGATTATTGCGGTTCCGAGTGTGTATGGGAGAGGAAGTGTGACCGCGTTGCCTTGCCAACCCGAAATATAGAGCTCCTCGTAATTGGGATTTCTGTGGCTGGTGAGCACTTGATTCCACGCTTTCTTGGATTTATCCGCGTAATTATGAGTTCCCGCAGGCCAGAGAATGACGGAGGGCTTCATATAAGTATAAGCGTTTGAGGTCTGACTGTCCGCGCCGCCCGTACCCGCACCGTGATGCGCGACCTGAACGATGTCGGAGACGAGTGTCTTGGCGTACATCTTGTTGCAGACCTCGAATGCGTGACCTGTAGCGTCGCCCGTTACCATAACCGTGGTGGATTTGCCCGAAGCATCGGTCGTGGTCGTGCGGATGACGAGCGAGCAGGTGTTGAAGCCCGTTGCAACCTTCGGCAGATAGCTTTCGATGGTGTAAAGGATCTCAAATGACGTGTCGCCGTACCAGTATACCTGACCGACGTGCGGATTTATATAATCTGCACCGATCTCCTTTGCAATATCGCGGGAGCGGAGGTAGCCCTTCCAGGTTCCCGTGGCGAAGCTTGCGCTTGCACTCTTGGATTCCATGAAATCTTCTTCTGTCCAGAAGCTGCACATGATGCTGTCAAAGGTGAAGGCTGTGAATTTCTTGTATTCCTTCAGGAACATTCCGTGGTGGTCGGTGTGCGGATGGGTTATGATCCAGCAGGCAATGCGGATATCTTTATCGGTCTTTGCGTAATCCTTGGACTGCGCGCGAAGCTCCTTGATTATCTGTGCGGAATAGATAGCGGAGTTTTCGGCGTGTCCACCGTCGATGACGATGAAGCTGCCGTCCGAGAGACGGTAGATCAGGCACATTCCGTTGTTCTGATAGCTTCCGTTGTATATGCCGTCAACGCCGAGCATGGTTATCTGCGAAGTGGTCACGGGTGCGGCATCCGATTTCACGGGTGCAAGGGTATCGTCCTCGTAGGGCTCGATAATGATCCTTGCCTCTCCGAGATTGTTGTAATATCCCGCGTTCACGGTGTATTCCTCGGTGTAGACCGTGGCGAAAAGCGAGCCCGAAATTTCGTTTTCCGCGTGGGTCTTGTAGCCGCTTTCGGCAAGCTCTTCGAGGTATTTTTTGTACTCCTCGGGGGTGGTATCTTCGATGATGATTCCGAAAGCTCCTTCACTCATATCGAGCGCCAGAAAATCGGATCCGCCGTCGTATACGGGAATGGCGGAAGCCATTTTTTCGACGGTGAAGGCAGAGTTCAGATACTCTGCGTTGATGCTTATATTTATTGTACCGTCAGTATTGTCGGTCGCACCGCCGAAAAGAAGCGAGGAGAAGCGGTTGGCGGCTGCGATGTATCCTTCGTCGGAATGTGAAAGAACCACTATCTTGTTGCCGACCGCGCGGATGATATAATCGCCGTATCCGAGCTCGGAGATAACCTCGGCGGTTTCGGGATAATCGGTATGACCGACGAGTATTTCAAGGCTTTCGCTGTTATAGCTTTCGCCCTCCTTGATCCAGTCGTCACCTATCTCGGGGAGAGAGGAAGTGAAGCGCTCAAATGACTTTCTGATATTGAGCGCCGCTTTTACGACTGCACCGTCCGTCGGCAGATTTGCGGGGTACACGATCTTATATGAGCATATACCGCTCGTGACGATGTCGTAAAACTCGGGTACCGGAGGCTCGGTCTCGAGCGCCTCGGTGATTATTTGTTCGGTCGTTTCGGTGAAAGAGGAGGTGTCTGCGGGAATATCCTCGGCGCAAGCGAAGAGAGCGGAGGAGAGTATTAAAATGCCCGCAAGAAGTACGAGAAGCTTTTTTATTGTAGTGTTCATGTCGTTTCCCTCTTGAATTTGATGTATTTATTTTATCACAAAAAGAAATATATGTCAATAGAAACGATATTTTTTCAAAAAAGTGATGACAAGCGAGGATTTTTGTGATAAAATATAGTCATAACAAAAAATCCTAACAAAAGGAGAAATTAAAATGGCATTTAATCTTATGAAAGACGCTTCCGAGCGCATCATCGTTGCCGCACATCGCGGCGAGTGCGGAGGTAATATTCCCTGCAACACCATGACAGCTTATGAGATCGCAGTCCGCCACGGCGCGGATATGATCGAGGTCGACCTCAACAAGAGCGCTGATGGCACTCTTTGGATCCTTCACCCCAAGATGGAGTACCGCCACCTCAACTACCTCGGCACCGAGGGCAAGGTATCTCTTCCTCAGCTCACCGACGAGGAGATCCGCAAGCTCCGCTACGTCAACTATGACCGCGACTACACCCAGTTCGGTCTTTGCACCTTTGATGAGGTTCTTGACACCTTCAAGGACAGATGTTACATAAACGTTGACAAGTTCTGGGAGCATCCCAAGGAGATCTCCGATGCTATCCGCGCACACGGAATGCTCGATCAGATCGTTGTTAAGTCCTCTCCCAAGACCGAGATCCTTGATATCGTTGAGGAATACGCTCCCGAGGTTTACTATCTTCCCATCGTAAGAAAGGACGACGGTATCCACGAGGAAATGATGCGCCGCAATATCAACTACGTTGGTTGCGAGGTCGTTTTCACCGATGAAAACGAGGGCGTTGGCTCTACCGCGTTTATCGACAAGCTTCACGCAGATAACAAGCTTGTTTGGGCGAATGCTATTATTTATAACTACAAGTCCCAGCTTGCTGCAGGACATTCCGATGACACTTCCTTCACCGTATCTCCCGATTACGGTTGGGGATGGCTCGCTGACCGCGGTTACGATATTATTCAGACCGACTGGACTCTCGCAATGTGCACTTACCTCAACGAGACCGGCAAGAGATTCAAGAAATAATGGCTGCAAAAATTCAGCTTAATCCCGACGCGGAGATGGTCAAGATCGTCCGCGAGGGACTTAAACAGAGGGGTGGCTACTGTCCCTGTCGCCGCGAGCAGAGCGAGGATACCAAGTGTATCTGCCGCGAGTTCCGCGAGCAGATGGAGGATCCCGAATTTGAGGGATTTTGCCACTGTATGCTTTACTACAAGCCGAAAGGATAAACGTAATGGAAGTTAAGATCACACTTGAAAACTTCGATGAAGAAGTTCTGAAGTCGGATATCCCCGTTATCGTTGATTTCTATGCCGATTGGTGCGGCCCCTGCAAGATGCTTGCGCCCGAGCTTGAAGCTGTCGCAAAAGAGCTCGAAGGCAAGGTCAAGATCGGCAAGATCAACGTTGACGAGCAAGGCGAGCTTGCAAATGCTTTTTCCATCAACGCGATTCCCGCACTCATAGTCTTTAAAAACGGACAGGAAGCGGCAAAGTACGTGGGATACTGCAAGAAGGATAAGATCCTTTCAATGCTTGCTTAATGCAAGATAAATGTAAAAATCCGCCCGAAATTTTCGGGCGGATTTCGTTTTATTTATTCATATACTCATAAAGCTTATCGGGGAAGTTGCAGGTCATGCCGTCAACGCCGGCATCGTAGGCGAATTTCATAACTTCCTCGTCCTTGATTCCCCAAGCGCGGACACGGAAACCCATCTTGTGCCATCTTTCAACGTCATCTGCACTCATAAGTGTGGCGCGGGGGCAGATCTCGGTTGCTCCGAGGGAGAGAAGCTCGGCTTCAATCTCGGGAGTGACCTCCTTGGTCAGAAGTCCGAATTCGAATTCGGGCGCGTAAGCGTGGAATTTTTTGAGATAATCAAATTGGAACGATGTGACAACGGTCTTATTTACCAAGTTGTATTTGCGGAGCAGGTCTGCGGTTTCCTCCTCAACGCCTTCGCCCTTGAGCTCGATTGCAAAAACGATGTCGCGGAAGGCAAATTTCGCAAGGAAATCTTCAAAAACAACGATCTTGTCAGTGTAACCGTCCTTCTTAACGTCAAGCTCCATAAGCTCTGCGAAAGTGCATTCCTCGACGGAACGCGGGTCGCCCGTAACACGCTCGAGGATGTTATCGTGGAAAAGAACAAGAACACCGTCCTTTGTACGGCGGATGTCGGTTTCGATGCCGTTTGCCTTCATATAAACACCGGTGTAGAAGGAGAGAAGGGTGTTCTCGGGCAGATATTCGGATGCGCCGCGGTGGGCGTAATTTATAAAGGATTTTTCGTATTTCTTGTAGTCGGACATAGCATTATCTCCATATAAATTGATAGATACATTATAGCATAGTTGGGTGGGGATGTCAAGGGGAGGGGAGGAGAATCGCCCTACGGGCGAATGATAATCCGCCTGCGGCGGAATGATGATCTGCTTCGCAGAATGATAATTTGCCTGCGGCAAAATGAAGGAAAATTTCCGCTGAGGCGGAAATTTTCCTATTAATAAATATTTCGCCCTTGGGCGAATCATCATTCGGCGAAGCCGACTATCATTCGCGCATCGCGCGATCATCATTCCGCCGCAGGCGGACTATCATTCTCGCGAAGCGAGATATTTCCTTGACAATTCTTCACCTCTATGCTATAATAAAATAAAAAACGGAGGCTCCCTATGGCGCTTTTTCACGTTACTTTCAGATCAAAATGTCTTAATCACGATACATCATTAAACGTCATAATTCCCGAGGGATGCGATCAGGAAAAAATCCCCGTGCTGTGGCTCCTTCACGGTATGCACGGTGATCACACCGGTTGGTGCCGCAAGACGAGCATCGAGCGTTACGCCGGTGACTTCAAGATCGCGGTCGTCTGCCCCGACGGTGAAAACAGCTACTATACCAATATGGCTTACGGCAAGAGATATTATGACTACGTTTCGGATGAGCTTGTGAAGTTTGTTCGCAAGACCTTCCGTTTCAGCGAGCGGCGCGAGGATAACTTCATCTGCGGGCTTTCAATGGGCGGATACGGCGCGCTTCATACCGCGCTGATGCGCCCCGATCAGTATTCCGCGGCGGCTTCCCTTTCGGGCGTTGTTGATATTGTTGCCCGCCTGCAGGTCTGCGCGTGGACACACGAGGCAAGAATGGTTTGGGGCGACGATTTCAAGGAAAACGTCAAGAATTGCGAAGCCGATATTATGTGGCTCGCTGAAAACTTCCCCGAGGGTGCGGAAAAACCGAGGATCTTCTCCTGCTGCGGAACGGAGGATACTCTGTACGCGAACAATATCACCTTCCGCGACTTTATGCAGAAGACCGATTTTGATTACACATATGCCGAAGGCCCCGGTGTTCACAACTGGGCGTTTTGGGATGAATGGGTCAAAAATGCTATCAAGTGGATGATCGAGGGCAGATAATATGGCTTACAAACTCAGCGACGAAACGATTGCGCTTCTTGAAGATATCGAAGCGCGCATAGATCCCGAAACCGAAGAGGATTACAAGTCGCAGTGGCGTGACTTCTTGTTTGATAGATTCGAGGGAGATATTTTTTCGCCCGTTCGCAAGACAACTTCGGCTTCGTCGGTCAACTTCCCGCGTGTGGAGAATATCAACGATGCGCTCCAAAGCTATGATAATATGCTCCGCCAGCAGCTTGAGGGTGTGTCGGATGCTCTTGGAAAGAAGAAGGGCAATCTCTGTGTCCGCGCAAATTACGGCACGGGAATTCTGAGTTCTCTTTTCGGTGCCGAGATATTCGTTATGCCGCGGCATATGAATACCCTCCCAACCACGAGAGCGCTCAACGATACCGAGCTGATACGCGAAAAGGTTGAGGCGGGAATGCCTGACCTTTGCGGCGGCTTTGGCAAGCGGGTCTTTGAATTCGGCGAGCTCTGCGCCGAGGTGTTTGAAAAGTATCCGAAAATCAAAAAGTACGTAAACGTCTATCATCCCGATCTGCAAGGGCCGCTTGATATCTGCGAGCTGCTTTGGGGAGGCGAGATCTTTTACGCGATGTATGACGAGCCCGAGCTCGTTCACGCGATGCTTCGACTTGTGACGGATACATATACTGCCTTCATCGAAAAATGGTTCAAAATGTTCCCGCCGAGCGAGGAAATGAATATTCATTGGGGATTCCTCAGGCATCGCGGTGCGATAATGCTCCGCAACGATAGCGCGATGAATCTGTCACCTGATTTTTACCGTGAATTTGCTATGCCCTATGATGGTGAACTCCTCAAAAAATATGGCGGCGCGGTGCATTTTTGCGGCAGAGGCGATCACTATATCGAAATGCTTTGCAGTCTGCCGGGGCTTTACGGCGTACAGATGAGCCAACCCGAGCTCAACGATATGGAAACAATTTATAGGAATACCGTAGACCGGGGCATCAAGCTTCTTGCGTTCAATAAAAAGACCGCCGAGGCGCACCTTTCCCGTGAGGGCGGATTCCGACATAATCTTAACGTATAAGAATAAAGGCAGTTTGAGATCAAACTGCCTTTATTCGTTATTTGATTACAAACTTATCGTCCTCGGTAAGTCCAAGGTCTTCGATTCCGCGCTCGAACCAGGGGCGGAGGTTTTGAAGCTCCGTGCCCGTGTGCGCGTCGCTTCCGCAATAGAATTTGCATCCCTCCGACTTTGCTATGAAGTAGGGGCGGAGAAGAGCGTCGCGTTCGCTGTCCTTGTATCGCATATCGCAGACGTTCAGCTCAATGCCCATTCCGAGCTTTGCCGCTTTTGCGAAAACGCGGTGCATTTCGTGCTCGGGGATCGCGTTTACGGTCGCAACCAGCTTTTCGCGGTCGCCCTTCCAAATCAGCGGGCAGGTCATATGCGCCAAGCCGATCTTGTGGAAGGGAATATCCATCGCCAGAAGCGCGTCAATGCGCTTTATCCACCATTCCGCGCGGCTTTCGGGCGAGGCAAGCATTTCCTCACTCATCGTGAAGTTAGTCATATGGAAATGCGTTGTCGGAACAACGATGAAATCAAGCTCCTCCATTCGCTCGCGCGAGCAACCGAGAGTCAGATTTTTGTCCATATCGGTCTCACAGCCGAAAAGGAAACGAATGCCATCACTCTGCGGGAGCGGCTTTGACTGCGAAATGTGGGGATAATCCTGCTTCGAATACCATTTCGATGCGCCCTCGACTCTCTCGTCCCAAAAATGGTCGGTGAGGACTATCGTTTTAAGTCCTTCCTTTTCTGCATAACGCAGAATCTGCTCGGGGCTCTGCTCGGGATCGTGCGAGCAGGAGGAAAGGCGGGAATGGATATGAAAATCGTGATCGTATGTAAATTTATTCATTATTTTACTACCTTGCTTTCAACGTATTCGAATCCAAGACGGGCGATGGTGTCGGCAAAGCGCTCACCGGGGTTGCCTTCTTCTCGGTAGAAATTGATAGTGCGCTCAATGACGTCAAGAACTTCTTCCTCGGACGTGAAGAGCTTTGAAAGCGGGATGCCCTGCGCCGTTCTCTTACCCCATCTGCCGCCGAGGCAGATCTTGTAGCCGCTGATGTAGTTTGACGTAACTCCGAAGGGGCAGGTGTTCTTGCAACGTCCGCAACGGTTGCAGAGAGCTTCATCGAGCTTAAGCTTGCAGTCTGCGAGCTTTGCCGCACCGACGGGACAAGCCGCTTCGACCTGACATTTGGAGCATCCGCGGCATTTGTCGAAATCGTGCGCGGGAACGCGCTGACCGATGATACCGAGGTCGTTGAGGTCGGGCTTTACGCAGTTGTTGGGGCAACCGCCGACCGCGATCTTGAACTTGTGGGGGAGCTTGACATTGTGGTAGCCCTTATAAAAACGCTCGTGGATCTTTTCGCTGAGGGCGTAGGTATCGATCAGACCGAAACGGCAGGTTGTTCCCTTGCAGGAAACGACGGGACGAACGAGGGGACCGGTTCCGCCGGTTTCAAGACCGTGCTCTGCGAGAAATTCGATCAAAGCGTCGATATTGTCATATTTTACGCCCTGGATCTCAATGGAAAGGCGGGTGGTCATAGCAGCCTCGCCGCTGCCGAATTTGTCCGCCGCCTCTGCGATCGCACGGTGTTCGTCGGACGTGATCTTGCCATTGCGGGTGATAACGCGGACATTGAAGATGTCGTCAAAGCGCTTGTCCTTGAGGCAACCAAGGCCCTTGACGCGCATAATATCGGCGGGGGATAATTTGCTCATAGTGATTTCCTCTTTTCGGGAGTTTTTTCTTTATTATAGCATATAATTGAGGGAATTGCAAGGGAGTGGGGAAAGAAAAGAGCAACTGTAAAGAGATGTACCTCTAAGGACGGCTTTGGTTCGATACTAATTTGGTGAATGATGTTTTCAAATAACAAACCTTTGGGCCTGGAAAAAAAGCCAAACTGTGTTTATTGCAGAAATAAAATATATTTTTTACAAAAAACTCTTGACATTCTTTAGAATTTATGATAGAATTCTAATAGAATTTCGAATAGAAGGGGAAAACTTATGAATTACGAAAAGATTATAGTTGAATTATTGGGAAGAATCCAAGTGCTTGAGGAACAAGTGGCAATTTTGATGCAAGAAAAAAATCAAACATCTGAGCAAGATTCAAGAAAAATCACCACCGATGACATTCGTCAGTATATTCTCGGATTAAAAATAGCTGCCAGAGGCGATGGAAAGGATTTTATTATTTTGAAATCGGGGGATATTCATAAGGAGTTAATGCTTAAAAGTGCAATGCCGCAAGTTTGCAATGCAATGAGGCAATCTATGAACGATGGCGATATTATATTACACACAACACCGAGCGGTAACTCGTCAACTATTGAAATTCAATATAAAATATAACAGAGGTCGATTATGGCAAAGAAAAATAATAAACTTGCTAGACGAGCAGGATTATTTATGGGCGGAGTAATGTTCGGTCTTATTAGAGGAATCTTTTTTAAAAACAAGTATTGAGGTGGAAATTATGAGTTTAGCTAAATTGAACAGTATTGATAAAGTATGGGCTAATATTTGCAAACATGAAGGGGAGGTGTTTTACACTGTAACAAATAAAGAAATCAAATATGTTGTTGAAGATAATTACATTACTGTTGTTAGCATACCTTCTCATACAAGAATTTACAAAACGAATTTTGAAAAAGCTTTGGAAATGAATGTGTCCAAACCTTCTGAAATCAATCTCCGTGGGCGAGCTTATATTTACGGTATCATAACCGATAGTCGAATAAAATAATTGAATAATGTGATATTGTATTTTAGTGAAATATTTGGCTTGCGCTGAAGTAGAATTTCGTTGATAAACGCACTGATTTTTGGGGGATGGTTAGTAAGGCGCAAAATTAGCGATGCACATCTCGCGCCTGTCGGAGTGCGAACAAAGCGTAAGTCCGAAACTCGCCCCCGGCGAGTTTCTCCGAATCCACCATCCGGCAACAAAAAGACCTGACACTTGTGTCAGGTCTTTTTGTTGGTGGGGGATGGTGGATTCGGACCACCGAAGTCAGTGACAACAGATTTACAGTCTGCCCCCTTTGGCCGCTCGGGAAATCCCCCATATGAAGTCCGCTGTTCGCTGCGGACTTTTTTGGAGCTGGTGATCGGAGTCGAACCAACAACCTGCTGATTACAAATCAGCTGCTCTGCCATTGAGCCACACCAGCGTTTGGCGTTCCGTATTGGACGAATGATATTATACCACAAAGCCGGGCGTTTGTCAATACTTTTTTGAAAGTTTTTTTGGATTTTTCAAAAATATTTTCTTCGGCTGTGATCTTAATCGAAAAATAAACCCTTTCCTTATTGTATTTTAATAAATTCTGTGATATAATTTAGAAAAAAGCGGAGGGCGGAGTTATGATCTATTTGACCGAGACTATCCTTTTGTTGATCCCAACGGGGGCTCTTGCGGGATTTTTTGTGAGCCTTTTTATGTATCTTTACGCCAAAAGGAAGAATAAACGTGCTCCGGGGAGTTATTCGGAGCGTCAGATGAGGTACAAGGGCTATATACTTGGCGTTTTTTCCGTGATCGCGGGCGCTATGCTGATTGCGATCGCCGCCCTCGTTATCCTGCTTTACACGGCAGTTGCTTTTATGTAAAATGAAAACCTCGACCTTTAATAAATTGCTTATCGCGGTGCTTGCGGTTTGCATTCTTTTGACTGTTGCGCACGTCATATATGCAATTTGGGCTTATCAGCATTGCTCGATAATCTATTTTATCGGGAAGGAGCTTTGGTGATGAAGAAAAGGCGTGCTTTTTTAGTCCTGACAGCGATAGTTCTCGCCTTTGCGCTCTTTAACGCAAGCATTTATATGCTCTTAACGGGCAGACTTGCGAACAACTTCAGCTCGGCGTCGCAGTCAAAGATGATCGACGTGGCGAAATATCTTCCGCACAATGAAAATTCCGATCTCGCGCAGATCGATTCTTCTCTGAAACTGACAGAAGAACTCCCCGTGCTTGACGGTGCGGCGGCGCTTGTGCCGGTTTACGCCTCGATCGTCAACGCGGTCTATCCCGAGGGCTCGGTCACATACGTTGGCGGCGAGTTTTCGGACGACAATTACTACGGCGAGAATTTCGCGCCCGATTCGAAGATGCAGTATAAAAACACCGTCCGCGGCTACAAGGCTATCGTTGACGGCGACACGGATATTCTTTTCTGCGCCGCGCCCTCGGCAGAGCAGAAGCAGTATGCCGAAGAGCAGGGAGTGGAGCTCGTTTGCGTCCCCGTGGGGCTCGAGGCGTTCGTTTTCTTTGTCAATGAAAAGAACCCCGTCGATTCGCTGACGGTCGGGCAGATACGCTCGATCTATGCGGGTGAATTTAAGAATTGGTCGCAGGTTGGCGGCGCGAATCGCGTCATCAATCCCGTGACAAGGCTTGCGGGAAGCGGCAGCCAGTCGGCAATGGACGCCTTTATGGGTGAGTGCAAGACCGCGCCAAAGTCGCCGCTTGCCATTTTTGGCGCGTCGATAGGATTTTCCTTCCGCTATTATATGGACGGCATCGTCGGCAACGAGTCGGTCAAGATGATCGCGCTGAACGGCGTCTACCCGAGCGCGGAGAACATCAGGAACGGCACGTATCCCGTGATCGCGAAGTTTTACGCAATCTACCGCGCCGATAACGCAAATCCCAACATCCCCCTACTGATCGATTGGATACTCTCGGACGAGGGACAAACGCTGATCGAGAAAAGCGGGTATGTGAGGATAAAGTGATTTAAAAAAATGGACTGCTTGCAATGAAGCAGTCCATTTTCAGATTTATATCCACGCGCCGTCTTTCATTTGGAGGACGGCGTCGGCTTGTTCGGCGACGGCGGGGTCGTGAGTGACTATAATGACGGTACAGCCGTCATCGTGGGCGAGGGAGCAAAGTATCTTGACTATGTTGGCGGTGTTGGTGGAGTCAAGGTTGCCCGTGGGCTCGTCGGCGAGGATGATCTTGCATCCCTGCGCGAGGGTGCGCGCGATTGCCACGCGCTGCTGCTCGCCGCCCGAGAGGTGGGCGGGAAGGCGATTATCGTAGTTTGCGGAAAGCTCGACCCTCTCGCGGACCTTTGTTGCCAATTCGGTGGCTTTTTTCTTGGACATTCTTCTCAGATCGAGCGGGTAGCGGATGTTCTCCTGCACGGTCAGCAGCGGGAAGAGGTTGTAGTTCTGATAGATAACGCTGACGGCATCGCGGCGCAGGCGGTTGCGGTTCCAATTCTTTGTGGACTTGCCGTCGATGATGACCTCACCCTCGGTGGGGACGTCGAGTCCCGCCATAAGCGAAAGGAGCGTTGTTTTTCCCGATCCCGACTTGCCGATGATGGCATAGCACTTTCCGGGCTCGAAATCATAGGACACGCCGTCCACCGCGCGAACGGTCTGATACTTTCCTTTGTAGCTATAAGATACATTTTTTAGTGAAATACTCATTTATTCATCCTCCTTGACGTTGTTGATAAGCTTTTTGCTCATAAAGATCACAAGTGCGAGGCTGAGGGCGATGAAGTAGGCTACGGCGAAGATCGCGAGGTTATTTATCGGGTTCCACTTATAATACGCGCCGCCAATGGCTATGCCGAGGATGATAAAGATCATCTGCTCAAGCGCGAAGCCGACGTATACTCTCGCGTTCGATTCACCGACCATACGCATCAGCAGAATATCGCGCTTACGGCGACGGATCATAAGGAATCCTACAAGGAATCCCGAAATGACCGAAAGAACAACTACGATCAGTGTGACGGTGCGGTTGAATTTGATGCTGTCTTCAAGGATTGCTGTGATATCGAACAAATTCTCATCGTTGATGTCGAGAGCGTAAGGATAATATTTTTCATAAAAGCCATTTATATCCTCGTTCCAAATACTCGCAAACCAGTCAACCTTCTCTGCATCCGGCGATGGTTCGCGGAAGCAAAAGCTTATTACTTCGCGGAATTCGTCAAGGCGGCTGTTGTCTGCAAGCGTTGCGCCCAATGAATAAATCATTCTACGCATTTCAAGTTTGCTGGTAATATTTTCAAAGATAGTGTACGGACAGTAAATGCTTTTTCCGTCTCCGACGGTATATGTGCCGACGATCTTTAGTGAGCAATTATATTCTTTCTTCGGAAACTGCGCTATCTGTTCGCCGTTTGGTAGAGTGACAAAAATTGGGTTCTCGCTTGTATTTGAAAAATACAAATCAACCACACCGCCGTTATCATAGCGTTCTGCCATCTCCTCGGGAATAATGCATAGCATATCTTCACCTGCGAATATACTTTCGTCATATCCCTCGTACCATGTGATCTGACATCCGTTTTCAGGAAGTAGCTGCTTGTCACTATTGATCGTGGTGATACCATACAACTGAGGTGTGGATCCTGCACTTGTAAAATTAGTACCGTTAATTGTGTTTATCGGCATCCTCATCTGAATTTGAACATCTTTTACATATTCGGTCAACGATAGTTTTATGGGTTCTGTTTCTCTTCTCAACTTACTGGCAGCGAAATAATCGTTAGGGTCTTCCAAGACGGATAAGTCGTAAAACTTTACGGGTTTATCACCGATAAATAAATCAAGAACCCAGGGGTCGATGATAAGTTTGCCGTTGTTTGTTCCCGAAAGGTCTGTGACTGTCACTGTGATCGGAACAGTTTTCCAAGTTTCTTCATAATTACGCAATTCCGCCTCGTTTGATGCTTGCAGCGTGCAAATGATCACGGAAATTATTGCAGCAAACAGCAAAACCGCAATTGCAGAAACAGGCGCTCGTTTTATGCGCTTTATATTTTTTAAGATCATTTCTCCGTTTCCTTTCGTACAGGGAAGCTCAAAAATTGTTCAAATAGCGCATCAAAAAATGATGCGCTATTTGTACTGCTCTGTGTTTAAAGTATTACCAATAGATGGTTTCTCCGCAGTAAATGCAAGGACCATCCATTTCACATTCCTGATCTACCGAAGGATCGATCGTATGCGGTTCCAGCCAACTATCCATCTCTTCGCGACTTATTACCTTCTCACATCTTGAACAAATCTCAAATAAACGCAATGTTACAAGATGTTCCTCGTTTGTAACATGCATATAGGACTCTATGATGCGAAATTCGGTATTAGTGTGCTCACACGATGGGATGGCACAAGGACTTACATCTTCCGCAAACGCGGTTACGGGCAGGGCTACCACCAAAAGTACAGCGGCAAGCAGGATGGACAGGGTTTTGAACGTGATTGTTTTCATAATGAACAACCTCCTATGAAATAAAATATTTTTTGGTCTTTTCGACCATTTTAATCAAATTTAAATATACCGATCATTCGTAAGCAGACTCGATCGTATCCTCGATTATGTCTACCTCTCCGCTTGTTCCGTAAAACTCAACCGTAAAAACGGCTCTGTACGTCCCGGTGCTTTCAAGGGGGAATGAGTTATAGAAATCGCCATATACATCATAGCAGTATGCGACCCATTCGTTGTCGGGTTCACCTATATCTACAGTTGTCCAAAAAAGTCCCAAAAATCTTTTTTGGATTTTTACGGTTAGCTTGGCATAAGTAAAGACATCACTTTTGGCGTTATATGTAACTCCTACTTGTGCCATGCCTCCATAAGCCGCTGAAAAAGTGCATGTACACCTGTTGCAGTTTACATAATATGGCGATATGCTTATATCACCATCCGCAGCATAACTTGCTACCGTCAGCAGCGGCAAGTAAGCGGTGCAGAATAGTATTACTGCCATAATTGTTGCGAAAAGTTTTCTTGAAGTTTTTTTCATTGTTTTTTTCCTTTCTTTTAGTGAGAGCTTCAGTAGTAATTAAAAAAATCACTTTACCGCCTTTATATATCAGAATAAGAAATTCTTCCGAAATTCTTCAAAAAACTCAAACGTTTACAATTTATTAACAAATAACTTGAATAAGGCGTGAATTTGTGAAGAAAAAAGAGCCAATACCAATGTACTGACTCTTAATATTCATTTTGTCTTATATTTGCATTATGTTATTCCAAAATCACAATACCATCGATTATTTTTTCTAATTCATCATCCGAAAATTTTTGTTCACTGTCAATGGACATTGCGTATTTGCCATCGTTCCAAAAATATAACCAAACGTTATTGCTTGATCTGAGGTACACGGATAAGCCATTATATTCTGTGCATAGCATATTTTCAGCATTCGAATCCAAAAAGAAATCGGATTCTTTTATAAGCGTTTGCTCAAAAACCAAAGTATTTCCGGTTTGGGATTTCCACATATACTTAACATACAATGCGTTTTTTAACTCACTAACCAACTGATAACCTTCGGGAACATATGAAAGAGAATAAAATTCTTTAATGTATAACTCATTATCGGTTTGTTCACCCGAATAGGAGACCTTGATGTGAGTATCATAAACTTCTTCAAAAAAATCTTTGATCGCATTGCGGTAAACATACGCAGTACAACCTGCCAATAACAAAGCTGCCGCGATCAATACAGCAACAAACGTTCTTCGGAGGCTTCTTCGTTTACCCATAACTCGTGCCAGAGGAATACCCGTGATCTCACTGATACGGAGGTAGTGCTCTTTTGAGCATTTGGTGTCTTCCCGGCATTCAGCCAATTCTTGCTCATACTTTTGCGATAAAGCTTCTAAAATTGCTCTTTTGAATAACTGTTTTTCCGCTATCATTTGATTTCCTCCTCATTCAATTTACTCAACAACAATGCTCTGCCGCGGCTTATACGTGTGTATACAGTTTTTTCGGGAACATCCATTATTTCTGCTATTTCTTTTGCTGATCTCTCGTCACAATAATAAAGCAAAAGTGTTATGCCGTATATGTCAGACATACTCTTCATAACACCAACTACTTGATCATAACGTTCACGAATATGTAATTCTTCGAAGAATTGTTCTTTATCGATTAGGTCAGTATGATCATCTAAATCTTCCCAATAAACGTATTGAGATACAATCTTATTCACCTCATTCGATACTATTGCTAAAATATAAGGTTTGGTTTCGCTGCGAGGAGCTTCAAAATCGAACGTATCTATGTATTGCGTTATTTTTAACAGTGCACTTTGTACTGCATCTTCTGCGTTGTACGAAACATTATTCATTTTAGCTTTTCTAAGTTTGTGTTTTGCCAAGCGAATCATGTCTTCATGATATTCCCAATATAGCTTTTCAATCAGTTCTCTTTTTGATTCGTCTGAAATTAATAGTAAAAACGTAAGCATATACTTTACAGTTCCATTATTATAAATTAATCAGTTTTTTTAATTATATCACGCTTTGCGTATTTTGTCAACCGTTGCCTTATTCCGTTGTCCTCTTTTCTTTTTGCGCAATAAAAATCTTGACATTTCTGCTCGGATTTGATATACTATAGTCATCACAAAATGCGGACAAGGTATATTAAAAATGAAGACAGTAGCATTTCCTTACGGTAAAGAAAAATTAAGTTATACGTTCGGCGACGAGCTTTGCGCCGTTCTTGAGCCTTCGATAAATGAGTACGCCCCCGAGGCGGACGGCGCGGAGCTTGTGCGCCGTGCAATGGCGGCGCCGATCGGCTCGCAGAAGCTTTCGGAGCTTGCAAAGGGCAAGCGGAAGGTCGTTATTATTGCGAGCGACCACACCCGTCCCGTGCCGAGTAAGCTGATAATTCCGCCGATGCTTGCGGAGATTCGTGCGGGCAGTCCCGATGCGGATATCACGATCCTGATCGCCACGGGATGCCATCGAGGCACAACAAAGGACGAGCTTGTTGCCAAGTTCGGCGAGGAGATCGTCAAAAACGAAAAGATCCACATCCACGATTGTGACGACCGCGATATGCTCGTGAATATCGGAACTCTTCCTTCGGGCGGCGAGTGCGAGATCAATCGCCTTGCCTACGAAGCCGATCTGCTTGTTTCGGAGGGATTCATTGAGCCGCATTTCTTCGCGGGCTTCTCGGGTGGGCGCAAGAGCGTGCTCCCCGGTGTTGCGGGAAGACGAACCGTGCTTGCAAACCATTGCTCGGAATTCATCGACCATCCGCGCGCGCGGACGGGTATTCTTGAAGGAAATCTCATTCATACCGATATGCTCTGGGCGGCAAAGACGGCAAAGCTTGCATACGTTGTCAACGTCGTCCTCAATTCGGAGAAAAACGTGATCTATGCCGTTGCGGGCGAGCCCGAGGCGGCGCACAAGAAGGGAACCGACTTCCTTTTCTCGCTCTGCGGCGCGAAGGCGGTCGAATCGGACATCGTCATCACGACAAACGGCGGTTATCCGCTTGACCAGAACGTTTATCAGGCTGTCAAGGGTATGACTGCGGCGGAGGCGACCGTCAAAAAGGGCGGCGTTATCATTATGCTTGCCTGCTCGGGCGACGGAATCGGCGGCGATCATTTTTATCATCAGCTTGCGGACGAGCCCGATATTAATAAGACGATGAGTGAGTTCCTTTCGAGAGGAAGAAACGAAACAGTTCCCGACCAATGGCAGACGCAGATCCTTCTGCGAATCCTCGGCCACGCGAGCGTGGTCTACGTTTCGGAAATGCCTGATGACGTGGTTGAAAAGATGCACATGATACCCGCGCATTCGCTCGCGGAGGCAATAGAAAAGGCGAAAGGTTTGGTCGGCGAGGCCGCGAAGATCGCGGCGATCCCCGATGGCGTTTCGGTTATGGTGACAAAATGAAGGTTGTAATTGCAATTGATTCCTTTAAGGGAAGTCTTTCCTCGCTCGAGGCGGGCGAGGCGGTGCGTGAGGGCGTGCTGAAGGCGGATGAATCCGCAGAAGTCGTTATCCGTCCTCTTGCCGACGGCGGAGAGGGAACTGTTGACGCGCTTGCCATCGGTCTTGGCGGTGAGATGATCGAAGCCGATGTTACGGGGCCGCTCGGCGAGAGAGTCAGGGCGAAATACTGCATAGTCAAGGGCTCGACTGCCGTTATCGAAATGGCTCAGGCTGCGGGACTTCCCCTTGTTCCCGCTGAGCTTCGCGATCCGATGAACACAACAACATACGGCGTGGGCGAGCTGATTCTTGATGCGATTCGCCGCGGTTGCCGCTCCTTCATCGTCGGAATCGGCGGAAGCGCTACAAACGACGGCGGAACGGGTATGCTTTCCGCACTCGGATTTGAATTTCTTGATAAAAACGGCGAAAAGATCGCTTTCGGCGCGAGAGGGTTCGAGGCTCTTGCCTCGGTTTCTGCGGAAAACGTCATTTCCGAGCTTCGCGAGTGCAGTTTCAGGGTGGCGTGCGACGTCAACAATCCCCTTTGCGGCGAACGCGGATGCAGTGCCGTTTACGGCCCGCAGAAGGGCGCGACACCCGAATCGGTGAAAATAATGGACGGATGGCTCGGAAAATATGCCGAGGTGGCGAAATCGGCGTTCCCGAATGCCGATCCGAATTATCCCGGAGCTGGTGCGGCGGGAGGTCTCGGCTTTGCCTTCAAGACCTTTATGAACGCCTCGCTTGAATCGGGAATCGGAATCATCCTTGATGAAACCGAGCTTGAAAAGCACATCGCGGATGCCGACGTTGTTGTGACGGGCGAGGGAAGGATCGATTTCCAGACCGCTATGGGCAAGGCTCCGATCGGTGTTGCAAAGCTTGCAAAGAAGCACGGCAAGCGCGCCATCGCCTTTGCGGGATGCGTTACAGCCGATGCAGAGGAGTGCAACAATCACGGAATCGACGCCTTTTTCCCGATAATCCGCGGAATCACCACGCTTGATGAGGCCCTCCGACGCGATAATGCGTATTCAAACCTCCGCGCGGCGGCTTATCAGGTGTTTAATCTTTTGAAATGAGGAAAAATGATGAGAATAATCAAATCGATTTCTTTACTTCTCGCCCTGCTCCTTGTTGCCGCACCGCTTGCGGCTTGCACGGGTGAGAACGGGGTTACAACGGATGGTGGATCGGAAAGCTTGATCCCCGAGGAGACCGAACCCGCAATTGATCCTATGGAAAAATTCGTGTCGGGCGGAAAGCCGATCTACACGATCGTCAGAGGGCTCGATTCTACCGCTCTTGAAGCAGGACTCTCGAAGAAGCTCAGAAACGCTTTTCTGACTCTGACCGGATTAAGCTTTGAGTCTGTTACCGATTTTGACGGCAACAAAGACAACAGTGCGCGTTTTGAGATCCTGGTGGGCAAGACAAACCGTGCGGAAAGCCTCAAGGCAGAGACTGAGGTGGCTGAAAACGGCGGATACGTTATGCGCGAGGACGGCAACAAGATCGTTATTTTCGGCGCGGACGATGCCGCTCTCGCAAAAGCCTTCAGTGAGTTCGAATGTGTATATTTCGGTGAAGAAAATGCTACCGTTATCGGTGACTACTCCCCCGCAACGGCTGTACCTGCGGGGTATGAAAAGGTCAGCGACAAGACCGAGGAGCTTCTTACCGTCAAGGATAATTTTGATTATACCGAGGCTTACAAGGTGAATTTCGTCGGTGCGACCGACACGCCCGCTTACACGGGTGAGATCAAGACGGGACTTATCGTATCCGAATACGATACTCTTTATAATATCGTTGCCGAGCTGAATGTTCTTTCCTTCGGCGCAAAGGGTGACGGTAAGAGCGATGATACGGCGGCATTCAAAGCGGCACTCAAAGCCGCAGATGAGAGGGGCGGATGCGTCATTTACGTTCCCAAGGGCTACTACTGCCTGACCGAATCGCTTACGCTTGGCGATAACGTAAGCATAGTCGGTGAGATCAAACCCGGAACTGCGGAGGGTACGGTTCTTTGCATCTACGGTGGAAAGGGTTCGACCGATCCCGCAAAGTCAGCATTCCTGATGGGCCCGAACGCATCTATTCAGAATCTTGCAATCTGGTATCCCGAGCAGACCTTCGTTAACGGCGCGCCGATCCCATATCCCGCAACGATCAAGCAGGAGTGGATAGACGGTGTTACCGTAAGAAACGTTACTTTCGTTAACTCCTATTACGGCTTTGATTACACCGGATCGGGTATTTACGCGCTTCAGTATACTCGCGACATCTACGGCACCTTCCTGCATCTCGGCTACCGTAATGACCGAAGCCTTGATATCGGTAAGCTTGAAAACTTCCATTTCTCGCCCGATTATTGGCTCCAAAGCGGTCTTCCCGGAATCCCCGATGCAGAATTGCTCAAGACTTATATGATCCGTAATGCAACCGGAATTATCATCGAGCGTATTGACTGGACGTATATTTCGGATATTTATATCGAAGGCTACAACATCGGACTTCACGCCAGACGTTCGGTGGGGCCCGATGATTATGACGGAGTTACCAACGGACAGGTTTATAACCTCAACGTAACAGATAGCTATACCGGAATGTTGATGGAGGATGTCTCCTGGCTTATTTTGACGGGATGCAATTTCAGCGCACTCGGAAACAGCGGCGCAACCGCTCTGCGCTTCCTTTCAAGCTGTGGAAGCGGCCCGAAAAATCAGCCCGGCGACCTTTGCTTTATTGACAGCAGCTTTGTAAGTGCGGGCGCGAATGCGGTAATTAACTGCTGTAATTCGGCGGTTACTTATACCTCCTGTAAGCTCTCCTCTAACAGCGGAAACATTATAGCGAACATGACCGACGCTGCCCAGAGAATTCTGAATTCCGAAGTCAGCGGAAAATCCGGTGGAATTGAGCTCTTAAACGATGACACACTTCCGATGACACCCGAAGTTGACTACACTCGCGACGTTGTTACAAAGCCGAAATCCAAAAACTATATCAACATTACCGAAGCACCTTACAACGCAAAGGAGAACGAGGATATCACAGCCGTTCTTCAAAAGGCTCTTGACGATCTTAAGGCTACGGGCGGTACGGTCTACATTCCTTCGGGAATCTACTACATCAGTGCGGGCATTGACGTTTGGGCGGGCATTGAGCTCCGCGGAGCTATCATTGCTCCCGCGTATGCACATCGTGTTGCTACCGGAACAAAGCTTTATACAAGCTTCGGTAAGAACGATCCCGACGGTGAAGCACTGATCGACCTCTACGAAGGCTCGGGACTGTTTGGCATCGGTATTATTTACCACGAGCAGAAAACGTCTTCGCTTACTCCCTATTCTTACTCTATAAGAGGTAAGGGAAGTAATGTTTACGTTATTGACGTAAGTTTGTCGACGTCATATAACTGCATCGACTTTGCAAGCTATAAATGCGATAACCATTACGTAGAATTCGTTTGGGGTCTTGCGCTCAAGACGGGTATCAAGGTTGGTGCGGGAAGCGAAAACGGAATTATCCGCGATTGCCATTTCACTACGAACTGCTGGTACGACCAGAGCGAGCCAAACGCTTGGAACAATGTTTATCAGTATATGATGGATAATTCAACTACCTTCCTGATCGGTGAGAGCAAAAACGAGATACTTTATAATAATTTTACCATCTGTATCAAGACCGGTTTTGAAATTACCGACGGCGCGCAGAACGTTAACCTCCTTGGAAACGGAGTTGACAGTAGCGACACGGCGGTTCTGCTTTCGGGCAATTGCACGGCGTATTTTGTCAACAGCCAGCTTGTTAACCTCCGTGATTCAGGTGGAAGCGCGCAGTATTTCGATATTGTTCGTACTGCGGAGAATTTCACGGGAGGGGCATATCTTTTTAACACTGCTACATGGGGAACAACAAAATGCACGTATAATCTCAACGGTTCGGGTTCTCTCGGAATCATTGGAGGTTTGACTATCAGATCGGAAAACCTGGCATCGGTGAAAAACGGTGAAATTTCGTTCTTTGCTTATTCAAATAATGCCGGATCAAGTTTGAAGATTTCGGATACCGCAAAGAAGGTATATCTTTCGGGAAATCTCTTCACGACAAGCTTGTTCAATAATATGAAAAAGATAACTCAGGCCTGCGGACCCGATGTTGAATAATCATCACGCTTTGCGTGAAAAATCCGCCCGATTTAGGAGCCTTCTCATAAGGATGTTTACAAATTTCGGCAGAGATGTTGTTTTCTCTGCCGATTTGTGTTATAATGGGACTAACAGAAAGCCTCCCTCCCGGATGGAGTCTATATATGCCACAGTGCGACCTTATGGGTATGGGCTTTGCCCTGTGCCTTTGTAATACAAAGGCGAAACTGGCGATAAAAGGAGAGATAAAATGTTTTTCACAAAGAAAAAGAAAATACAGAAATACTTAGAACAAAAAGCAGAGAGTGACAAAAATGCTTTTGATTTTCTTCTCTGCAATTATTTAAACGGAACATTAAAAACAGATCTTGAATTGCTTGGAATAACAAAAAATGAAATTCACATTGATTGGTTAGATGATATAAAATGCATTGGTATACAAGGACGATACAAGAAATACTTTGCAGATATACAAATCTACCCTAATGAATTCAGCATTTCATTTGATTTGGACGAGCCCGATGACGATATCTCACATACTCTTGAAAGTAAAGAGCAGTTGTACCGTGTGATTTCAGAAACGATTGCCTTGTTAAAATAACTCAAT
>JAGBRZ010000068.1 GCA_017632155.1 Clostridia bacterium | reverse complement strand
GTGAGACGTTTAAATAAAGTTTCAAAAAAACTTGCAAAAAAATCTACATTTTTCGACATTATTTTTCAAAAAACTATTGACAAATCTTCCCTTTCGTGATATAATATATACAGTAAATCAGTTAAAACAATATATTCCCTCACGAATGTATGTAATTAGCTGATTACAAATATTATTTTTAAGGAGGGACTGTTATTATGTCCAACAATCACAACACATCAAACCCCAAAATCGTCTTTCAGAAGAACGTGCGTTATAGCTACGTACCCGTTCAGGAGACGCTCACGAGCGACGAGCTCGGTACCTACGTCACCTACGGCTTAAGCGTTAGAGCCGTAGAAGAAGAGATCGCGTTCGTTTCAGATGTTTCAACGGAGTTTGAAGAAATTCAACTTCTCGCAACCGTCTGCACCGAAAAGCAACTTGATCCCGATCATCTTCCCGATGTTCTCGAAGATTTCCTCGCGGAAGGTAGCTTGATTCCCTCGTAAATACCCTTGCGGAGAGCTTCGGCTCTCCGCTTTTTGTCGTTACTGCTTTTCACATCATTAAATCTAAAAATATGAAAGGACTGTTATTATGTCACACTATACAAAAAAAGAAATCACTACTATCGAAGAAGCAACAAGCCTTGCAAGCCACTACATAAACTTAGCTCAAAATCTACTCACGTGTTTTATAGAATCATATTTTGAAAACGCCGGAGATGTAGAGCACCTAATCATCGACCTCCAATGCCGTCCCAATATCATTGAAAGTCAGCTCGATACGATTCTACACATATTGTCAGATGGAAAGCGTGAGCTTGACGTATTCGTCTCCCCCGAAAAGCTTAAATATTTCTTTGAGACCGTCGAGAAAAAAAAAGAGATCATCAAAGTGCGCGGCAATAAATAAGTATACAAAAAGGGCTGTGTAAAAGCTTTAATAAAGCTAAGGCACGACCCTTTTTCTGTTCTTTCCTCTCAGATTATTTCAAATGATTTATATAATTCTCTTCCCTATGGTCATCGATCAATCCCTCGCTTTTCCCTTTGCCGATTTTTAAGACTTCCGAAACGTGACGGTAGCCAAAAATAGCTGGGGGAACGTGAGTAACTATATCGTAACCATTCCTAACGACAAGAAAATTCTTGAATCGCTCTTTTACCTTTTTCGGCACGATTCCCCAAAAGACGCGAGGACAGCCGAAGCCTACGCCTTTAATCTCAACGTCGGGACGATTGAACACGCAATACTCATAACAGAGCAACGCAAGAGCTGCACCGTGAGAATAGCCGACAATTTCAATCTTGCGGATCTCAGGAATATGTATGCGTTCCTCGATATAAGGCTTGATTGACTTCCACACCTTTAAAAAGCCACGGTGACAGAGCCACGGCTTTTTCATGCTCTTATAAGGCTTCCACGGAATAACAAGGAATTTGAAATTATTTCTCCAATCCTCTCGACCGTCCGACCATTCAAAGAATATTTTTAGCGTTCCGTCCTCGCACTTGATGAAGAAATCCCCGCCGTTTTCACAATGTACGTAATATCTTTCAAGAGACAGACACTCGCTCATAGCATTATATAGATTCATAATAATACCTCACTTGTGCGCTTGCTGATTTAGATATTTGTCGAGCTTGTTTTTTGCGATAGGCACAGTATGATTTGCCCCGAGCTGTTGAAGTCCGTCTAAACACGCAGAAAGCGCATAGCATATCAAAGTGTTTTCTTCTTTTATACGCTTGATCTCTTCGTCTTGCTTCTCTTGTCTCAAATACCATTTATACCATTTGAACACAAAAGCAGAAATCACGCCCAATGCCGTCAAAAGACTTGCTATTGTGATTATTGTGTTGTGCATTCCGACACCTCTTTCTCGGCTTCTTTTACCGCTTCTTTTACCGCTTCTTTCTTAGCTTCTTTCGCGTTGTATTCCTCTATTGCCTTGTCGTAGCTCTGTTTTGCTATTGCTCGCTCGTTCTCTGCCTGCGCTCTTACTTGATGTAAAAGATTCGTCAAGATATCTTCAATCGAACACCACGGAATTGTTTGAGCCGATTCCGCAACGGCATTAAAAATGCCGTTCTCTGCTTCCTCTTTTCGCAGAACGAACGGCTTTACGGGTTTATTATTTTCCATATCAAGCACCTATTTTTGCCTTTATGTCGGCAAGCTCTTTCTTTAATTTTTGTATCTCGTATGTATTAAGCGCGACAAACTCCCCATATCGCAAACTCCAAAGCTCGTTATCTTTGCCCTCGTTCTCAATGCACAACCCCGCAAAGTCTTGTCTCGTAAGCCCTGCCTTTGTTATCGCTTCGTCTACCTCTTGCGCGATAAATGCAGTATGGTATCTGTTAGACGTTCCGTTATCGTATTTGTGTATTACAGGGCGAAGATTGTCAAATAGTATTCTGTATTCACTCGGCATATCTTTAATATCGTGCTTACGGTTTCTGTCGGACGTTACAGTCGCGCCCGAATCAAGCCGCCACGACCCCGCTAAAACACCTGTATAGCCATTTTCTACACCAAACCACATTCCAGTTTGCGAATAAATTGTTAAATTGTCATTCATATTAAAGGTAGAAACTTTTTTAGAGGTAGCGTTGCCTATTCTAATGGCGTCTTCGCCAATTATAGTTACTTCTTTTTCTTCCTTCTTAAAGGAAACACTATTATTAAAACTAACATTATCCCGGAATATATATTCGCCTCGAAAAGCACCGTGATTTGTAACACAGCTAAAATATGGAGAATTTAAAAAAATAGTATCGGTAGAGAAAATTTCTGCCTTGGCCGAATAACATATAACTTCGGACCAATTTGCCTCATCTTCTGCATATAATGTACTGGTCTTTGCATACACGTCGTTGTCGTCTCTATAAATTTTCAAGCCAGCTTGCGAATTGGTCGCATGATTCGTGACTTCAAAATAAAAATAGCGGTTATCGTAATATATCTTCGCCGTTTCGTTCCATGTATCGTCTGTATATGAGCTTATTTCTTTTGCCCGTATCGTTCCGTAAACATCAATGTCCTCACCGATAATACCCTTATTCATTTTTACCGTGCCGTCGGCTTTAAGATAAAAAGGAATGTCCGTAACCACGCCGTCTGACTGTTTTGCAACAATTAATACATCATCGGTTTGATTTATAGGCGCATTAAATCTTACAAAGTAATTATCGGTATATTTTAATATGCCGTTTTCGGATATATCCCAAAGACCGATATTCCCCCTTGTTGTCTTAATGCCGTTTTCGGCAGAAAGAGAAAAGTACTCGCTTTGTATGCTCAGCCCTTTCGATTTTAGCTCGATAGTTCCTGCCGATACGTTGAGTTTTTCGAGAACATCAATATTAAGCACCTTTGCTTCAACATCAAGCACCTTTGCTTCAACGCGCTTTGCTATTTCTTCCGCGTTATAGGCGTGGGTTTGGGCATCGTTGGCGATGCCCAATATTTCTGAAAAGCTCCTGCCGAAATTGTACTTTCGTTCAAAATCGGCGGCTGTTCTTGTATATGTTACGTCTTGTTTACTGCTCATGCTTTTCTCTCCTTACCACGTTACCGTCTTGCCGTCAGAGCCTATCTTAAAGCCAAGCTCCGTAAGTATCGCGACCATTTCCTCATAGGAAATATCCTCACGGCTGTTCAGATATTCGAGGATATCTCTGTTATAGGTATTGTCCGACTTGTATTCGCTCTTAAAAAGGATTATCTTTTCTCCGTAATCCGCGTCAAGACCGTTGATGTACTCAATGACCTTTTTCTTTCGGCTGCCGCTTATCGTATCGCCGTTCTCGTCCTTGTCTGCCTTGATATCGTACAGCTCGCTTGAATACGTCTTGTAGGCTTTGTAGCCGCCGATAGCCTTTACAACGGCGGATTTTTCGGGGGATTGCCTATAAATCTCGTATTCGTCTGCGGTCATATCATTTTCTATCGCACCGTAGATAGAATTTTCTTTGTAGTATTCCTCACCGTCAAGTGTAGCGTTTGTATACTCAATGCCGTATTTAGTGAGAAGTTCGCGCTTCGCTTCGTCTCTTGCGTAGTCGTAAACCTTATTAACCATATCGGCTCTTTCCTCAGCAGAAGCATATTGATATGTGTCGGTATTGAACAGTTCTTCCAAGAGTTCATATGCGGTCTGTCCGTAGGTTTTCTTATACGCTGTATAATCTTCTGCGGACATTTCATATTTTTCGTTCTTGTAATTGACGTAGTTATAAGGAATTGACGGAATAAGCCCGTCGTCTCCCGTCTCGCTATACAAGGTTTTGAGTTCTGCGTCCACTTCCGACGCAATATTTTCTTTTCGGGAATAAGGAGCAAGAAACGATTCAAAAGCTCTGCCCATAATGTTTTCGGTCTGCTTGATCTCGTTGCCCCATATATCTATAGATGGCTCAAGTGTATTGCGTAACCCTGGTATCTTGTATTTGAGATTGTTTATTGTCTCGTCAATAAATTTAAAATCGCTATCTCCTGCGACTTTGGTCGTCCTTTTGGTATCGTCCATTACCGCCGCTACTTGACTTGAAAGCGTAGGAACAAACTGTGATACATAGTTTTGTGCCATTGATTGACCGATACCCGCGAATTTTTCAATACCGCTATCGTAAGACGAAAGCACGTCGTCCAAGCTCGACAAAAAGGACATTTCGCTCAACGGGTCAAGCGTTTGCGCCAAAGTCTCGACTACAACGTCTCCGTTCCACTCTTTGCCCTCAACAAGCTGTTCGTATGCGTTTGCGCCCACAAATAACGGCATAGCAACGGGAGAAAGCCAACTCAACGAGAACGTAGAGTCGCCAATATTGATAGAGTACGCTTGTTCGCCAAGCTGATAATCGTATTTGCCCTCTTTGTCGTCGCCACCTGCGCCGTTAATAAATCCCGCGCTTGCCAACAGATAACCGACCAATGTTAAAGCTGTTCCCGTAAGGTTTTGCGATAGGTGATCCACTAATGTACTTGCTTCCATTTTTCCGTTTTTGACCTGCGAAATATCATAAGTCAAGGTTTTTGTGAAGCCGAGCGGAGAATAATTAAGAGCCGTCTTTGCGATATTGATAGGCGTTCTCTTGAACGGAAGCACCGCGCCCAACGCAATATTGGTAGCCGTGTTATGCTTTTCCATTTCGCTTATCTTGTTTGCTAACCAAGAATACTGACGGAATGTTGCTATCTGCGATTGCTCAATAGCGTATTGCTTTGCCTTTTCTACGACTTCGGGATTGTTGGCTATATCTGCCGCTGTGTTGATACCGTTTGCGGTTAAGTATTCGCTTAACGATTTTTCAAACACAGGCTTACTAAACCACCAATCTTCTTTACTCAGCAAATCATTGTTAAGATTATATACGCCATTAAGCACCTTGTTTTTAAATGTCGCTCTCTTTGCCTTAATGCCTGCTTCCTCGGAGTATTTTCCACCGTCGGAAAGAGTGTCTTTCATTTCTACGGCGGTATTTTTTGAAAAACTCTTTACATCTTCGGACGCGCGTTTCCACGTCTTTGTTCGATTTTCAACAGGCGCAAAGGTTTCTATAGTTCTTGCAACTGCGTTTTTCGCCGCCAATGTTCCGCGCATAGCTACGTTTGAAACAAGGTTTCTAATATGCGTTTTCGGATTTCCGAGCATAGACAAGTAACGCCATGCGTTTACCTTTTCGAGATTCGTTACTTTCATTTTATCGGCGATCTGCTGCTTAACATCTTCGACGGCTTTATTTAGCTCTGCTTGGTCGAATGTTCCGTCTTTGCCGTATGTCTTTAGGATATGGTCTATCATTTCCTGCGTTATTTCAACGCCCTCAAAAGCCTTGTCACCTTTAGTCTTACCTCGCTCGACTGTTCTCTGCAACATTCGCAACTGTCCTTCGGGAGTTAAACGCTTAATGATAGACAATGCCTGAACCTTTTGACCTAGTTCTGTACCAAGAATAGCAACGTCCTCAATGAGTTTACCTGCCGTTTGAGTATCGCCGCGCTTGATTGCTTCTTGTATCAATCGTTCGCCTAAAACAATATCCTCTACGGTTGTTCTCTTGTTAGCAAATTGGCTATTGAAATAAGTAATAGACGCATCGTACCCCATGCTGTCAAGCCTTGTGTTTGCTTTACCTAACGTTTTCTTGTTAGATATAGGCTGATAGTGCATTAGCTCTTGGTTTAAGTCATCGGGCAATATCTTACCGTCGACAGCTTGGCTGTCTGTTGCCGTTCCGACCCATTTTCTCTGTACGCCATCAGACTTCTTTGCCTCGCTCTCACCAACAGGACCGATATCTTGAATATCTGAAGAATTTTGAGAATTTATATTGACATTCGGCGCGTTTTGGGATATACTATCAGTAGATACATTTGATGTATCAACGGGAGCAGTCCCACCAGTCGCTTTGGGCGTAAAGGAATCGGCTTGTACAGATTTCGGGGTGGCTATGTCTCCCGATTTTTTATTGATAAAGGTCGTCTGTACAAACAGATCAAGACGCTTATCCGATACCACTGCGGCAACTGTACTTGTTTCGTTACCATTCGTTTTTCTAAACTCAACTACAGGTTTTCCTTCATAGAGTTTAGGAGAAAGAGTAATACTATCGGGAGATTGAACTATTTGAGGAATATTCAAATAATCATCTTCTGTAATTGCCCTCTGCCCTCTTTGCGCCTCTGTTTTTTCGTCACCGTGACTTTTGCTGATCTTTCTGATCTCTCCCTCTGCCAACGAAAGATTGTAGCCTTTTACATTAGCACCTGTCGCATTTTCAATATCCTCAGCCAACTTGGAAGAAATCGTACCAAAGTACATTTTTTTATTCGTTTGTGTATTTCCGCTTAAGGCGTTCCTGACAAACTGTCGGAAATGCTCGATACCTTCGCACAACACGATCCGCTTACTGTTTTTCCAATTATCTTTTTGATGTTGACTATAACCGTCCAAATTGTAACGGATAGCGTTTTGATCATCAAAACTCTCACTCATTTGACCTGTTTTTGCATCTTCCGCCACGGGTCCGATGTCTTGCGCAGCGGGCTCAAGGTCTTCCGCCATGGGCGCAAAGTCCGCAACTTGTTCTGCTTTGTAAACATTTTGTTCCGTTTTGGAAATATCCTCTTGTATAGGAGCTTCAAGCGCAATATCCTTGCCGAATACGTTGTAGTTTCCGTAATGCTTCGGAGCTTCGTCTATTGCGGAAAGAGATTGCTTTGCGTTGCCATCAAAAAAGGAACCATCTTTCGATGCTTCCTTGATCGGTGCTATTTCATTTGATTGAGTTTGTTCAAAAGCTCCGTTTCCGTTCTGCTCGATTCCACGATCTCCATAAGCTCGGTCGCTTTCTGTTCCGCCGCTTCCTCTCCGTGCTTTTTGTGCGTATTCATTATAATCGAAAGCACTCTTTTTACTGTACTCTCTTGCAAGTCCTTCTTCGATAAGGAACGAATAATAAGGATTCGAGAACGACCCTCTTTCATATAGATTCTCCTTTATAATTTCCATTTCTGTATCGGTTTCAACCTGAAACCTTGCCACTTTGCTTATTTGTGGATTATTCTTTGTTCCCGTTACAAAAACGAATACATTATCCACCCCAAGCATTTTATGCGGATCATCGTTGACCTCGATTATAGCCTCACCGGTTGAAGATCTTGGAAACCTCTTTAAAGAGCCTTTTTCCTGTATTTTTGAATATAGATCATCAAGCTCATTTTTGGTGATCGCTTCTGCATCTCTCGCCCAACCGAAATCATTATACTGCTTTTCGGTATATTTGTCAAGAGAATATTTTGCCTCAACATTCTCACCCGATACGTTATAGTTTCCTATAGGAGCAATATCGGCATTTTCTGCGGATAAAGAATTTTTTTGATTTTCTGTTGACTTTTCGGAATTTTGTGATATACTATTCATAGAAGCATCACGAAGGAAGGCATACGATGGGTTATCCCCATAACGAGATGTCATGTCCTGCGTGATGTTTCTTATTTTTGTTATATCCTTTAGCAATTTTCCGCGGTTAATGTTTTTAATATTGATAACGCCTTGATAGTACTCCGTACCCACTTTAAATATAACGTCAAAGTAATCAAAGCCTCCGACCGCATCTAAATGCGTATGTCCGTATTTTCCGTCAGCTTCATTTCTAAAGCCAAAGCCTGCGTCCATTAGATTATCAAGCTCTGTTGACGCTCTCATTTTGGCTTCATAAATATCTGGTTCAAGATGTTTTGCGGGGTGAGTAAATTCATCAACAGTATTGCCGTTTACAAAAGCCTTGTTTTCTATTCCTATAACTTTACCTTGAAAACGCTCTTTTATGATTTTCGTCGCTAAATCCGTCTGCTCCTTGACGCTTAAACCGTCAAAAAGCTTTTGATCTGTTTCAATGTTGACAAAACGTTGACCGTCATCAAACGCACAAAGCGAATACTTCACACCGCCCTCGGCGGTGTTTTCTTTTGCCTTGACGTTTTCACGGTATACTTTATCGAATACTCTCTTGACCTTTTCAAGTTGCCGTGCTTCCTTACTTCCTGCCGTTGCTATCTTGCACAGGTACTTTATTTCGTCGTAGATCTTTTGAAATACGTTCCTATGCTCCGCCGAGAGCTTTCTTATAAAATCCTCATCGGTAAAGAGATAGTCGCCTATCAAATCAGCCGTAAGCTCCGCGTCAATATCCGTGCCCTCGACGTTCTTGTAAAGGCTCTCCAAGGCTTTATATCTGCTGTCATATTCGCCCTTTGCTTTCGCGTACTCGATAGCGGCAGTTTGCAGCGCGCCGTAAAGCTCCGTGCCTTCAAGAACGTGCGTTATCTCGTGACCGACAACGGTATTCAGAGTCTTGGACGAATTGACGTTGAGTGTAATGCCGTCCTTTGTGACGTAGCCGTTTACCGCCCTTCCGTCAAGCGCAAAGCCCGATTCCTTTATCTTCTCATTGTTGGCGAAATCAAAAGGAACGCCCTTGTCCGCCGATATCTTCGCTATCATATCGACAAACTCATGCGTCCTTTTTGTGTTATTTAATATTCCGCTGTCGATTGCCTTTTGAACGACCGCGGCTTGCTCGTCGCTATATTTCGATACGTCGGCTTCAAATGCCTTTCCGCGTCTCGCTTGCTCGTTATAGCTTTCAAGCAAATAGTTATCGGTCTGCGTTTTACCCTTAACGTCTCGTGTCAGCTGTCCGTAGACTTCCTTGCGTAACTGCTCCTTAAGGCTGTCCCTCTTAGTCGTATCCGTAAGGTTCATAGCCTTAAGCTCCGCAAGTCTATCCTGCTGTATATCGTTCATTTCGCCTTTTTTCATTTTGCGGAGTTCTTCATACTCATTGATCAAGGCGTCTTCGGACGATACTGTATCACGATAGGTTTTATAGGTATCACCGCCGAGGACACTTTCTATTGTATCGGTAGAGATATAGCCCTTTTTCAGTTCTTTCTGTACTTGGTCGTATATCTCGTTCTTTTCCTTTTTCGTCAGCTTCTTGCCGTCTTTTTCGGCTTCTGCGACACGTTCATTATAAACGCTGTCAAGCACCTTTTGCTCGTTGGCAGTAAATCCGTCAATGAAATCGCGCCCCGTTTCAATGGATTCTCGCAAGCTTCCGCTTTTAGTTTTTGGCACAATTCCGCTTTGCATTACGCCACTTGTAACCGCACCGACTACAAACTGATCTAACAAGCGTTCGTCTTTTATGAGTTGTGATAATTTTTCCTCGCTCATATAGGTTAGCTTTTTACCTACAGCACTTCCGACACCTGCCAATACTTCTTCAAAGCCCTCTGCCGACGCTTTTACTCCAAATTCGGTCAAGGTTTTTGCCGTTTGATTGCTTATTTTACTACTCAGCTTTTTCGCAAACACATCATCGAGAGAAGAAACGCCCTTACTTAGTCCAACGGCTTTTACAGTTTTACCCAAGCCACCAAATAACATTTCTGTACCTGCGTCTACTACGCCAGAAATAACACCGTATGTCACAGCTTCTTTATCGGTTGCTCCACTTTGATATGCTTCGCTCATACCGCTACCCATAGAGCTTGCACCCATTACACCCGTTGTTATCGCGCTTGCTCCTGCCGCGGTCGCTCCTGCCGCGCCTGCGATACCGCCCGTTGCTATGATAGCCGCGACTTGACCGATACCTTGTGAAACGCTATCCATTTTATCGTCAAAGAATGAATTTTTATTGGTTGCTTCTTCTACTCCGCTAAAAATATCCTCGGTCATATTCCACTTAGCCGCATCTTTTATGCTACCACTACCAACTATACTTGCGCCACTTCGTATAGCTCCTGCTTCCTCTAAAGCTCCCATACCATACATAGCTAAGTCGGTAATGCCCTCGACCATGCCAACCACGCCTTTTGCGGCGTTTATGCCGAAATCTCCGACGGTAGATACAAGCGACTTTGTTATATCTCCGAAATCATATCCATCATCAAACGCGCCTGACTTAAACCACCCGCCGTCTTTCTTTTCTTGTTTGGTAAGTTCTTCTGCAGTTGGAGCGACAATAGGCGTATTTCCTTTTTTTGATATATTTTTTAATCTATTTGCCTGTAGCTTTTTTCTGGCATTTTCATAATCAGATATAAAACTCATAATCATTTACCTCGGTTATTGTTATTTCAGTGCAAGGTAGGCAAAGGTAAAGGGGGAGCTTTCTTAAACTTCCTTTGCATTGTTGAAGAATCAATATACTCTATGACTTTTCCACTCTCTACCAACTCCGCTAACTTTTCTGGCGTAATTGTACCATATCCCAAAGAGAAAAGACTCTTTATATCTATTGGAAGATCGGCGATGCTATTATTTTTTAAGGTGTTAGCGTTTTCTTCATCTTTAGCCTCGTCCCCTCCTTTATCAATAATTCCTTCCTGAATTTCAAGCGCCTTTTGCGTATTGATCTGATCGAGGATAGCTTTCCACCTGTTGAAGTATTCGTTTCGTATCGCTCTTTGACTCTCAGCTTTTTGCGCAAGAAGCGTGTTTTTAACTTGGAAGCCCTCCAAAGTGAGTTCAAGGCGGTCTTGATACGCCTGATACGCGATCTCAGCTAAAGCGGAGTTGTTTTGCAGCTGTGCTTCTCTAATAGCGTTGTCGTAGTCCAAATTCGCGCGCGCAAAGACCTCTCGCGCCGTTGCAACACGGTTTTGATATGTGTTATACATACTGACTCGTGAGCTTTCGTTATATCCCGTGCCCGTCATACCCATAGAAGCCATTTTTTCGGCGTTTACGCCGTATGGGTTGATCTGCTTTTGATAATCTACCCACGCGCCAGATTGCTCTTTGGTATAGTCCTTTTTCGCTTGCTCTCTCTGCTGTTCTATCGTATCAAGCGTATAGTCAAGGTTTTCGTTCGCTATGTCGGTCTGCTTGTCCGCCCACGACCCCTCAGTCCAATTACCGTTTGAGTCCTGTACACCGATCTCTTTTATTGCGTCGTTATAGATCTTCTCGCCTTCTGTTATGCGATCGTTCCACATAGCCGCGTCGTCATCGAGCTTTGCTTGCCCCTCTGTCTTGACCGCGTTCAGATCTTCTTCGGTGATGTTTAAATCTGCACCCATTTATATCCCTCCTCAGCGTTTAATGTAACCGCCTACAAACGCTTCAAGCGTTGCGGTTTCAAGGCTAAATCTTGTATCTGAATAAAATTTAAGCTGAATATCCTTCCACTTCTTGCGCTTGATCCTGCTCGTAAAATAATCTTTTACGTTTTCGTATACTCCGATAAGCTCAAAATCTGTGTCCTCGATCTTTGCATACACCGAAATATCACCCGTTGCTTCAACGACACAGCCGCGCTTATTCGTAGTTTTCAGCTTATGCGGAGTCTTGAATTTATCCTTCGGCGTAGTCCAATAGCTTGTAATATCTACGCGAGGTATATAAAAACCGTACTCGTCAGTTGTCGCGGTCATTGTATATACGCCGTCCTCTGTGCCGACATAGAGGATTCCGTTATATACCTTTACACTCGTTGCTTTCTTCTCTAACTGCCAATAGAAAAACTCATATTCTATATGATTTTCGTTTGTAAATGCCGTTCTGCTGTCGGCAAGATATACCTTATCGCCTATGAATATAAGCAAATATCCTTCCCATTCTTCAAGGAGCATATTTTCATACTCAGGCTCGGAGATCAATTTGCGGTCCACAAGAGAGCTTCTATGCGCCGCGACCTGCTCCGTGGTAATATCTCCGCTTATACCTTCCATTCCGCGCTCGCTAAAGAAGATAATATCGTCATTGAAATTGATAGCCTTTCCGACACAGCCTATCGTAATGCTTGAATGAGAGGACGGATATACTTTACCGTATTGATCGTCGGTAACTGGATTGTGATAGAATACGTTTGTGTTAGCCTCGGACGGCTCGCGGAACACCCACAGCGCGTTATTTCCTGCCACCATGCCCTTTATTCGTGCTTCGTCCATGCCCTCAGCATACCAATCTGTGTCGCTGCAATAACTTGGGTCGTTTAAGCTACAATGCCAAAGCTTATTCGGATAATCGGGATTGCCACTAAAAAACACACGATTATCGAACACTTGAAGCGCGGTGCATTTCAAAACAAGGTCGCGGTAATGTCCGATAACGTTACCGTTCTTATCTTTAATTTCAACGGCTTTTTTGAACTGTACCGATACATTGTCCTGACCATCCGTTTTTGGTGCTTTGGGCGCGGTAGTAAATGTTATTTTCCCCTTTGCGTAATCAACTGTAAAATTCGTTACAGCTTTGTCGTCGACCTTAACTATTGGCTTGTAATCATCGTCAACATTTATTACATCAAGGTAAAATTCCTTATTTACACCGTCTGCAAGAAAAGTATTTATGCGGTAGTCGGAAAGCATATTTACGTCCTCATGTGTCGAGCCGCCGCCTTGCGCCTTACGACCAATAGACGTGGTAGGAATATAACCCACCACGTCCGAAACGGTATTGCCGTCATACTGTATATAATGCTTGCCGTCCTTGAAATACCATATATCGTCATATATAAAGGCGTTGCTTTCGGCTTCTCTTGCGCCTGAGAATATCTCCGTCTTTGCGCCGTTCTGTACCTTGTAGAGCTTTGTGCCGCTATGCACGATCATAAAGCCCTTGTAAAAGAATATTCCGTATACGGTATCGGTAAAGCTATGTTTAAGCGCAAGCGCGGGGCGCGTGCGTATGCTTTCCGTATGCTTATAGTCTTTCCATACGTTCAAGCTATCGGGGCTTCTTACAAGGCTTATTTCCTCTCCGCGAAAGTCTACGCCGCGGAATCCGCCGTATATTCTCGGTACTAAATCACCCGTTTCAATGCTCATATACGCACACCTCCGCTAATTGACACCGTGGTCGTTTGGTAGCGCGGGTCTAATCTCTGTAACATACTTTCGTATCTCGTTGCGTATACCGCGCCGTATTCTGCCGATACGTCACTCTTAAGCAGGTCAGCAGCGATTCCGTAGGGCATTATTTCGAGTACGTCCGCGCTCAATTCAAACTCATATGCTTTATCCTTTGTGTTTTCGGTTATGCGCTCGGGATATACAAAGCACTCAACCTCTGCCGTTCCGCCCTCAAGGATTTTAAACATAGTTCCGCTTGCTTTGGGAATATTGGAGACACCGCCGATCGTGCCGACTTGATAAACCTCGTAGCCACATTCGCTTTCGATTGCTTCAAAGTCAAGCATATCTCCCGCGCTGGCTTCTATCTCCACGTACTTCGGTATCTTCTTGATCCTTGCAAGCTCGAACATTATTTGATTGATAACGTCATTTATTTTCGTTGCTATGTCGGGATCATCTGTCAAAAGCTCGCTATCGGGATTTAATTCCTCGATAAGACCCAACACTTTCTTTTTCATTTCGAGTAGTGTCATGTTTTTGCCTTTCTCCTCTTGCTCGTTGCTGAACAAGGGGAAGTTTTGTTAATTATTATGTGCTGTTCCTATTTACGTTGGAAAAGGTATTCCAAAAGCGCCATTAAAATGACTTACGTGTGTTACCGCGTCTGAAGGCGCATAAATATATATATTTTCACCTACTGCCGTATCAATTCGACTATACTCTCCGCTACCCAGCACACCATTATAACAGACAACAGTAGCTTTAAAACATGTGTAATCATTTTCATACGGAGCCAAGGCGAGTATCATAAATTGTGCGCTTATAGTCTTTTGTGTTTGATTATCTATATCATAAATTTTAAGATTGGTTGCGCTTGATCCCAATGTATATATACAGTATAGACCTATACCTTTATACTTTTTAGTCTCAAGGTCATAGTCTAGCATAAATGACCTTACTTCACAGGGATTTATCGTAAGAGCGACGCTGCCTATACCTTTAAGGCTTTGATTGAGCTCTTCGCCAGTTTTATCCACATACCTCTTATTTGCCGCATATAGATCTCCTGTCGGATCACTTACCTTAAAATTTCCCGTGGTGTCTCTGTAAGCAAATGTCTCCGCCATATTTTGCGCCGATATTCTCGTCGCGCCCTGCTTCCCGTCAACGCCTACCACATAAGCTCTGAAAAAACCGTTGGCTTTAGCCGCGTTAAGCTTCTCTGATAACTTCTCGTTTACCTCGTCGGTCTTTGCATACTCCGTCAGGTCGACCTTCTGCGTCTCAAGGGCAGAAAGAACGAAATAGCCTACCTTCACAGAGCCGCTTCCCTTGAGCTTAGTAACAAAAGCAGCGTCAGTTGTATAGCTATAAATTACTTTTGTATCCGCAACATTTGATATCCACAAATCAGGAACGTCAAGAGTCACTATCATAACATTTTGACCGACGGTGTATTTATCCTTCGGTAAGCCGTTGAGCGCGGTTATCATCGTTTGATAGTCCGCAAAAGACACAGCCGAATTTCCACCTTTAGCTATGATCTCAACGGTGTTTATCCTGTCATTCAGCTCATCGTCTTTGCCATCAGCATATTTTTCTAACTCGCTTTTAAGGGTTTGGTCTTTGTCATCAGCGTATTCCTTTAACTCGTCTTTGGCAGAGTCTACGTATCCTTTACCGCAAATATCCAACCATGTGTAGCCGTTCTTATCTGTCGGCGCGGTCTGCCCCGTGGCAAAACCGATATAGCGTTGTCCCTCGCTCCATTTCTCTGTGAAGTTAGAGTCATCTGCGTGTGCGGAATAGCGTATAAACGCAGCTTCGCCTTGCTCGCCCTTAAGAGAATCGATCCATTCTTCCAATGTTCCGTCAAAGCCTTTCATTACAGCGAGTTCATATGCGTCCTTGCCATATATTACGCCATGAGCTGAAATCTTGCCGCGCAGACTGTTGCTTTTTATGTTTCCGTTCATACGTTGACCATTGCCTCCTTTAAGCCTTTTATCTCATTTTCCAAGCGTAGCAAGGCTTTTGTAACCGCTTGATTTTCTACGGGACGTTTGGAGTATAGGCTAAGCTCCGTATCGACTACGGGGATATCCTCGGGCATTATAACGGGATCGTTCTCGGTCAAGTCTCTGCCCTCAGGCAAAAGCCTGAATACCTTTGCTCCGTCCTCGTCATAGCCTATTATCGTTTGCGGATCAGATAGAGGATTTAGCTCTATTTCATACCAATAATCGCGCGGCTTGCTGATAACCACGCCTATCTTTGTGTCGTTCTCGTCAAGAAAGATTTCAACGGTATCTGTTGCGATTACAACAGGAAAATCCTTTTGAAGCACAACGCTATCACAATCCTTTTTTGCAAAAACTTTTATCCTAACCAAGTCGCCAGCTTTAAATATATACTGTTCTCCGTTGTCCTCTGCCGTTACGGCAAGATTTACTATATCTCCCCTTGTGACGTAGATTGACATATCATCGTTTACTTGATACATTTTCTCACCTCAAATACAAAAATGTGGGGGAGAATTGCACTCCCCCGTTGTTATGGCTATCCGCCTTGGATTCCCCATAATATCGGGGCATTTATATATTTATTACCCTTTAGGGTTTATGTCCGTATTTTCTTTATATATTTCTTTGATCTCTCTGATCTCTTCTTCAAGGTCTTTCAGCTTATACATCGGAACGTTAGGCACGATATAGCCCTGCAATTCGCTCCAGATGATAATCGTTCCCTCGGGAAGTTCCTCGGTCTGCACACTTCGCAAAGTGTTCTTAATACCGCCGTTCTCCCACTCTCTATTGATTTCCGTGGTTAATACGCAATTCTTAAGCGTTTGGTGTATTTCGCCGTTCTCGGTCCTTTCGTCAAACTCTGTGTCTTTCGTGACCGTTCGTCCGTAATACTGATTCAAACTCGGCTTGACGGTGAATAATTCGTTATTCATAAATTCTCCTTTTATGATAAGAGGGACGGCTTGACCGTCCCTCTATTTGTTTTTTTGATTACTTCTTGGTCTTCATTACGTAGATCTCCGCAGGGCGAACGATCTTTGCGCCGAATACGTACAGACCCTTCACTGCGTCCGTGAACGCGTCTTCGGGACGGTACTTCTCGACCTTCTCTATCTGCTCCGCGAAGGCGATAGCCTTATTGGTGCGGAGAACGTTGTAGTATGCGGTATCGCTCGTAGGCAGACAGTTCTCAATGCAAACGTAAGCATTGTTGATCTTTCCGACCGCGCCCTTCTTAAGAATCTCGGGGTTGTTGGTGGAAAGCTCGGTCAACTGCTGTCTGTAGGTAGTGAATACCTTAGGAGCTACTTCGAGATAGAAAGTGTCAGATACCTGACAATCATTCTCATAGAGCTTGGTAAATCCGTCCTCTACGTTCTCAACTGCGTTCGACTTGGTAAGGGTGATCTCGGACGCGGATACGGCAATCTCGCCACCGTCTGCCGCTTCCTTGATAACCGAAGCAACGTACTTGTCGCCCTCAAGCGCAAGACCCTTAGCCGCTTCGTCGGTAAGAGCTTCCATAAGACCCGCGACCGACTGAGCCTTTACAATGTCCTCAACCTCAAAGTTGAAGTACTTGTACTGATCGATCTGCATGAGCTGGGAGCTGTCCGCCGCGCTCTCTCTTACGAGAGGAGTTCCGGGTACGTAGGTACGAATGGTAGGACGGTTAACGGAAAGGATCTTCACTTCCTTTGCGTTCTTCGATTCCTTCTCGTACTGAAAATCACAGTGATTACGAAGAGACGTGATCTTGTCAAGCGAACGGAGAATTGACTTGCTCCATATAGTCTGCTGAAAATTGGTAATAGTATTTGCTACTGCCATAATGTTTCCTTCCTTTCTTGCGTGGAAGTTTATCTACCCGTCATAGAACGTCTTACGGCTTCCCACACTCTCGGATCGTCGAGTTCTTCCTCTGTTAATCTCTCAATTTCCTCGGGTGTGTAATAGTCCTTAACGCCCTCGTGCTGAGTTTGTTTCATGCTTCCCGCTGTCTTAAGTTCTTTTTTCGGTATTGTTTTGTTGTAGATATCCCATATATCCGTAATGGGAATGTTAGAGTTAAATTTGCTTGCGAAGTTCTTAAAATCCTCGCTTTCGTACACGTCCGCAGTAACACCGATTTTAGACAGCTCTCTGTCTCTCTCGGCTTTCTGTCTGTGTTCTGCCAAAGCCTTGAATACCGCTTTATCCTTTGCGGTCATTCTGCTCTCGTCAAGGTTAGCCAAGCGGTCAACTTCCTCGACTACTTCATCATATCCCGCGCTGATAATATCCTCGACCTCGGCTTTTGCGAGTACCTCTATATCCTTTGCAGAATATGAGGGAGAAGGACTAGGATTTTTCTTTATCCTGCCTTTCTCTGCGTAAAACTGTCCGAAAGCTTCGCTTAACTCTCTCGCGCTTGCGTTTTCTTTGCCCGTTCCCGCTCTCAACGTCTCAAGGAGTTCACGGTGTCCGTCGTATTCGCGTTCCGTCTCTCTGCGCTGTTTTGCTTCCCAACGAGCTTTCTTTCTACCGACAATGGCGTCAACTTCCTCTTGCGTGTAAGTCTTTTCCGTTGTCTGCGGTTGCGTTTCTTCTACGGTCTGCTCCGTGTTTTCAGTAACCTCTTCTTCGATTACAAAGTTCTCGTTATTTTCCATAACAATGTCCTTTCCTATTTTTTGTTTGGTGTTTGCTTCACCGTTTAAATTCCATGCAGTTTTCTGACATAAATGCTCGGTCATATAAAAAAGCCCTATTAGATAGGACTTGATTATTAAAGTTTTATGCCCTCGATTTCTGCTCTTACTTCAAGGCAATATAAGTATTTACCCATAGCCGCTTTTTGTTCGCGGAGAAGTTCGAGAGGACAAGACGGCGTAAAATCAAGAGTGTGTGCATCAGCTTTGACAAGCATATTGTGTAGCTTGTTGTAGCGTATCTTTGTCTGTCTATACTCTGCCTTAAAACGCTCTTTGTAATCGGGGCTATTCATCATTTCGATAGTGTCTTTCAGTTCCATTACTTCTTCTTACCTTTCTTCTTACCTTTCTGCTTCTCTCTCGCGGCTTCTCTCTCGTCCATAGCCTTTTCCTCGGCTTCGACTTCTTCCTCTCCCTCGATAGCTTCTTGCGGCTCTCCTTGCGCTTCTTGCATTGCCACTAACTGCATTTGCGCGTTGGCTATCTGCTCGGCTTGTCCGTCTGGATCTTGCATAAGGAATTGCTCGACTCTCTGTTTCATCATTTGCGCTTTAGCATTCATCGAGGCGATTTTGCGCTGTGTTTCCTCGATCCTGTCACATATTTCAAGTATCTTTGTCTTTGGAGCGACAGAATCGTCGGGCAAAGACTCTGCCCACGCCCTTGTCTCAGGGATCTTCTGTATACTAAAATAACCGCCCTGTAACAGATTTTCAAGCGTCTGCTCCTGTGCGAATTTGTCATATACACCCTTTGGCGTTACGTCTATTTTGACGGTAGCCTTTAACTGTTGCAGAACGGTCTGCGGTATCTTTACAGTCTGCACTGTCTTCTCATTTGTGCGCGGGTCTGTTACCGCTTCTTCCATGATGATACCGTCAACGGAATAAACAACAAGATATTCATTCCATATGCGTCCGATATCCTCGCAGAAGCTTTTGCACGTTTCCTTCTGCTCCGTCATCGGAGCTTGGCTCGCCTGCTGTACCGCAAGAATAGCTCTGCCAGAAGCCGTTTCGGGATTCACCTGTCCCGTCGCCGTCTCTCCCGCTCCCGCAAGCTCACGCGTTATCTTTATCATATCCTCTTGGAATTTAACAACGTCGGGCGACATCTGAACGGGCGGGATATAGCCGACTATCTTGCGAACGTCGTCAACGGGCTGCCCGGTGGTGCGTATCGTTCCGCCTACAGTATCAAGCTCGGAAGGATTTGAGACCTTTTCCATATCCACGACCTTTATCGGATACGCTTGATTTTTTATCGTCAAGAGCCTGCGCATTTCGGTCTTATTTACTTCTATTTGGTTCGGAATAAGATATCTGACCTCTCCCTCACCCCGCGCACTACCCTCTTTTTCTTCCCATACAAAGTGAGCTATGGGATAGAGCGAAAGACCTGTGTCGTTGTCCTCGGTAATATCTACGTGGCGCGTAGCAATTGAAAAACGCACTGTACCGTCCTTCTTGTAGAACTTATATACAACGGTTACGCCGTCGTTTATCTCCTGCTTTGCCGCTTCTCCGCTTTCGTCGAATACGTCGTTGTCGCCGACGATATATCGTGTATCTTCCATGCTCGCGCCGTGACTTAAAGCAAACTCGACAGCGTTTGATACAGGCATACGCTTACGTATGAGGATATACGGCTGAGCCTGTATATCATCGTCGTTCTCGTTGCCGTAATAGATATCATTCTTCTTGACTATCTCATTAATGGGACGCATTTTCTCTGTGTCGAAGTCTATGTATATAATGCCCTCGTCATTGATCGCCGCGTCCTTAGTTATCCTGCGGAGCTTGAAATCCATCTTGTCCTGCTCCCATACGTTATGAGCGTATCGGTTGAGCATATCGCAATATCTCTTTGCTTCACGCTGAAACTCGGGATTCTCGTAGTTCTGCGAGGAATAATTGAGCGCATAAAGGTTATCGTGTATGACCGCTATCTTGTATTTTACTATCGGCTTGATAAAGTTCTTCTGCACGGGTTCAATACCGCCGAGCTTCGCCCCATTCCATTGATCTCCGTTGAACATTCGATAATTGCGGTCCGTGTCGGTGTATATTCCCGTGAGTCTGTGATAACCGCGCCCCTTCTCGTATAGCCGCCATATATCCGTTTCTTGTATTTCCTGAATATCCATATATCCCATGCGTTACCCCCTTGGCACGTCTTCCTGACCGCTTGACGTTCCGTTGTAGTTGTCTATATTGCGCAGTATCGTCTCTGTGCGCTCTTGCTTCCTCTTTGCTTCCTTGCGTTCCTCATGCTCCCTGATAGCGTTTATCGGGTTTAGCTTTATCTCGGGTGCTTTTATCTCCTCTCCCTTTGCTACCGTCTGCCCGACCTTCGCGCCAATAAAAAAGCACGCTATGTTCAGCGCGCCGACAGTAAGTATTAAAAGTATTTCCATGCGTCCTCCTATATCACTACGATCTTCTCTCCGTAGTCTCTTGTATTGTCTCGTTCTCTCTCAAAGCCGAAGCTATAATGCGGCGGTACTGCGATAGGCTCGTTTATAAATACCACTTGCTCTCGTATATGGTGAGCAATAGCAAGTCCCATCATCATGTCGTCATGCGCACCCGCGGGAGCTTCTATACGTCCCTTTTCATTGCGCACGATGGTCAAAAGCTCCTCCAAGGTGTCTTTGTCGTTGATGGTATCGCAATGCTCTCTGACGACCTCTATGAGCCTTGAAATGACCGTCGGACGAGTCAGGCTCGTCGTCTTAAAGCCGAAACGCTTTTCGGTCTTGCCCGTGTAGGTGTCCTGAGCTTCCCGCGTGTATTGCTTTGTATATCCAAGTCTTTGAAGCTCCATTATCGGATAGCTGTCAAAGTTTGCTTCTATGCCGATAAGCGCGTCACCATAATACTTGCCGAGACAGTACATTTGACGTGTATATTGGTCTGCGTCAAATTGGTGTCTTAATACCGCAACTTGTCGCCCTGTCTTTGCGTCGAGAACGTGACCTGTAAAGAAGTCGCTACCCTCGCCCGCGGTATCCCCGCCTATGCAGTATTGAGTAAATGCGGGTTGATTCGGAAGCGCGTATATCTTGATATATCCGTTCTTGTCGTTTCTCCATTGGATATTGCTTATCCGTAGTCCGTCATAGTCATAGATAAAATATCCCGTCTTGGTAGGTTTATCGAGCTTTGCAATTCTATCGAGTATAACGGCGGTGTCAAATACGTTCTTACCCGATAACAAGAAAGCTTCACGCGGTGTGCATGGGTATTCTTGCTTTATTAAGTCTTTATCAAGGTATTTATCGTATTTGTTCCAATACCAATAGAGCTGTTCTGCGGTTAATTGCTTCTCGTTTCTTAACCACCTTAAACGCTCCCAAATCCACCCTTTTTTCGTGTCGATCTCTCGGAGGAATACCGCCTTAAAATCATCATTGCGGAAAGCTATGTAATACTCTTTTGTTCTCCACCACTCATAGAAGCAGTTTATATGCGCTCCACTATCCCACATGCGCTGATAGTCGTTATATCCGTTCGCGGTACTCTCGTATATCTTGATACAGTTCTTCGTGAACGCTTCACCCAAAGCACCCTGAACGTTAGCAATACCGTCTTTCCAAAAGGCACATTCTGACCCATGAAAGAAGTTTACCGTGCGCGAACGTCCAACGTCCTTTGTCGCTGTATCTACCGCCCATGAGCTATTGATCTTCTCGAATAGTAATTGCTTACGGTTGTTATACTTCTCCGTAGGCTTTAAGGCTTCGGGTAATTGGCTATAAGGGAATTTAGCTTTGTTTTGGAATATAGCTTCGGAGTTATCCGACTTATCCGCTAAAGTATAGCCTTGAAAGTTTTTATTTAATATACTGCATGCCAACTGATAAGCCGTTACAAGCGTCGTAAATCCTTGCTGACGACCTTTTAACACCAAGAGCGATATATCTGTTATCTCTCCGTTGTTAAAGTCCGTTATAGCTTGATTTAGCGTGTTCATGAAATCATGCTGCACGTCATTCAAGAAAAAGGGCATTGTGCGTTGATTCTTGTCTACCACGATAAAAACAAGCTCTATTAGCTTTTCGGGGTATCTCTTAATCTCCGCGAGTAAATCCGCATTTGATAGCATTTCCTCTGCTATGGCATTGCGTAATTGCTTGTCGTACTCAATGCTTTGTAGCTCGTTCCATTTCTCTTTGCGCTTTGCTATAAGATAATCGGCAGTATAACTCATAATAGATCTTCAAGCCTTTTTATCTTGATATCTCCCTCAATCTTGGTAGTGTATTCACCTTGCATTTTATTCATGATATCGAGCGCATTAAGGCGTGTTTTTATGCTTGGCGGTATATCTTCTACGACCTTTTCACCCTCTATAAATTGCACATACTTTTCAGACTCTTCGCCTTTGATAACTCTTGAGAGATACTCTAAACGTTCTTGCACGGTCAATATCGTTGATTTTGCTAATTGATCTCGTAGCTCGTTTATCCTTTGGGCTATGTTTGGGTTTGACATTAATAGACTTGCTTCACGGTATACAGCATTATTACTCATTTTTTCCGCATTGTACGCGCTTCTATATGCTTCTGCTTGATTCTTTCCCTCTACAATAGCCTGAGCAAATAACTCTTGTTTTTGTGTAAGCATTATATATCTCCCCCTTTCTATATTTTTCGCTTACACCATAGGCGATATCCGAGATACCGCCCGAGGAGTGACGTATTTGACGGATCATATATATGACAACAAAATAAAGATCCGCTGGTGCTTAGCTTCTTGTATAAATTTTCACGATATCATGATAACACAGAAAAAGCAATGTGTAAAGGTATTATTTTTTACCAACGCCCTCAGAACGTCGTGCCATAGCCCCATAATAGAGTACCGAATAGTTAGCTATTCCCTTGTTGCGAATGTTATAGACTGTCTTTTCGCTCTCAACGAAGATACGCTTGGCGATCTTCTCAGCTGTAAGATTGTCTATGTAAAAGAGATTTAATACCGTCCTTTGCTCCTCTGGTATAGCTTCGAGTATCTCCTCGATCTCTTGTATCTTGTCTTCTGTCGCTCTGATCTCCGCTTGAGTTTCCGCAATAGCGCACAGCTCCCCAAGAGTATCGTTTACAGTGTTAGAATCTACGTAAGGCTTTGATAGATCGATTCCCGCAGGCTCTCGCGGCGCTCCCGAGGCTATAAGCCTTTCAAGCCGACTTTGCAGGATTGGAAGTGATCTTTTAAGCAGCGGTAAGCTTGATATCTCACGCTCGGCTGCTTTGAAATAGTCTATATTCATCTCTCTACCTCCTCAAAAAAATTCGTAATTTCAATTTCAGTTCTTGGCTTCTGTCTGTCTATGTAAACGCGGGAACCGTCGTGCGAGGCAATTATCTTATAGTTATCGTCGGCGAGCAGACCCGCCTTGACCATAATGTCGTCTATGGCTTCAAGATGGTTCGTAAGGTCGCATGAGCGCGACGTTGGCATATAGAATATGCACTTGACGTTGACGGGAGTGTCTATCGGTGTATTGCGTCTCGGCACGTACCACAATGCCGCAGCCTCGTAATTCTCGTACTGCTCCGAGGGCGCAACGAAATGCGCCCTCGTTCGGCTGTTCTTAAGGATGCGCTGGCTGTTCTTCTTCGTGATCGGAGCAAGCGGGATCGTGAATTTAAGCATTGACAGCTCCCGTCTCGCTACGTCTGACCGCCCTTGCCAAGCTCTCTCCCGTGAACACGGGTATTATCTTGCCAATGCTGTCCTCAATCGTAGTATTCTCCACACCGTCGACCACGGCAAATGCCTTTGCAACTGCTATCTTGAGCGCGTCAACGTCAGCGCCGTCTTTTACGTCAAGGGATATTATCAGTTTTGTCATATCACTTACCGCCTTTCTCTCGCTTTTTTCAGCCAGCACTAAAATCGTATCGTTTTTGGCACATATACTTGAAACGTGCATTTGGTTAACAGGGTCGTCTCGCTTTATCCCTCTTACCGTTCCCTTGTATATGGTCATATTGTCGATAGGTGCATCGAAATCGTCAATGACTATTTCATCGTCCTTATCCATAGCGTGAATTAACTGTGATACTCTCATTCCGCACCGCCTTTCATTTTCGCTCCGCAGTTGGGCAGAAATTTCCCTTAAGTGTATTTTTCTGAAATCCGCAGTTAGTGCAAGCAAATCTGTATGTCTTGACTCCGCCACCTAAATCTACTTCTACTCGTTTCCACTCCCCCTCGCTCTGCTTGTGGTAGCCTGCGTTGTAAGCTCTTTCGGCATAATACATTGCGTGGCAATGCTTGTTGCCGCATTGTTCGCACGACTTTATGTTTGGGTGCTTCGGAATATCGCACAAGTCCCAAGCCATTTCCTCAATCTGCTTCTCTCTGCTCATTGTCTGCCCTCCTGTTCCACAATTTAATTGCATCTTTCGTTGCTCGTTCTTTTGATATGTAAACATCTTTCTCTCCGTGATAATATTGGTAATTACAGTCACAAGGGAAGAATTTGCTTCTTGCTCTACACTTGGAGCACCGAATGCACACACCATTGTCTTTTAATATCGGCTGATAATGTATCTCCGCTTCACCGTTGCAGAAAGGACACGGCTTCAATTCAGCTTCGTTCACGTTCCGCTCCTTTCCGCGAGCTTCTTTCGCTGATAATAGTCACGCTGATAAGCGTTATACTCGGCTCTGTGGTTATTTCGCCACCGCTTGAAATTTCGATTTTTCATAGCTTTATATTCGGGATCGTCCTTGTGCTTCTCATAGGCTTTTTTAGCATGTGCTTTTACTTTCTCGGGATTGTGCTTACGCCAATAGTTCTTGTTAGCGTTTATCTGATCTCGATTCTCCTCGCGGTAATTTCTCATGTATTCTCTGCGTTCGTCTTTGGTCATGATTGCCTCCTAACTCGTCATAACGTTATGCAGATCTTGCATATCAAGAATTTTCTTTTTACAGCATTCGGGCAAATTAGCTCTAACAAGAGCTTCTGCCACTGCGGGACAAACAGCATTACCGCAACGAGCTACCTGATCGGCACGAGAGATCGCGTTACCGTTCACGTCTCGATCTATTATGTAATCGTGCGGAAATCCCATAGCATCATAAAGCTCTCGGGGCGTCAGCATTCGCAAGCCAATATCCGAAATGTAGTACCATATGCCTCGAATATTGAGTAGCAGGATCTCATCTTCCGCGATATTATATCCGCAATACTGATTTAACATTTTGCGGACCTCTGACCAATATCCAAGATCGCTCTGTCCGTCCCATTTTACGATAGTCGTGCGTATATCGGCAAAACTATCACGAGAGGTCAAGCTCATCAGAGGATCAAGCAGGTGCTGACCTTTGTCCTTACCCTTGAAATGCGCAAGATGAGCAAGAGACAATGAATTATGATCCACAGCTGTAACAGTGGGTAAAGGTTCTTTTATCTCCGCACCGTCCACACCTGTAAAAAACTTTGACAAGAAAGCAGCTGTAACACCCTCGCGTTCCATTGTAGTAATAGTTGCAAGCGGCTTCTCTACGGAATGATAATGCCCTTCTCCGCTAAAATACTGTGTCAGCCATGCCGCACTTAAACCGTAACGATTTGCTGCATCAACCGTCTGTATCGGTTCGTCTATGGCTTGTCCTCTGACTTCCTTTGCACTCTGCTCAGTATGATATTGGATCAACGTCGGTGCAGCGAGAATATTTCTTCCGCCCGTTGTAACCGTTGGAACAGGCTCGTCCATGCCGTGCGGTACGTTTCCTGTATTATTGCAAATAGCATACGGTGTAACAAGAGATTCCACCAACATCTGAGCGCCAACACCTGTAACTGTGTTTACAGGATCTCGCATATCCGTTCCGCTCGCGTTAGAATGATTGTGCATATGATACGGAATTACAACAGGGTTTATAACTTCATGTGCGCCTACAGCTGTTACTGTCGAAAGCGGGTTATTTATGTCTTGCGCACTATTTTGAAACTTTTGTTGAATAATAAACGGCTCTGCGCTATTAAGGACAAACTTATCAAGTCCACGTGCGATACGACGCAGTGTATTTTCTTTCAAGGGACGCATAGCATTTACACCGTACTGCTCCTTGATCTCTTGTTTACTTGCAAATATCGACGGACACGGTAAAGAAAAATCTATGATCTCAGATGCAGATCTCCAAGGCTTGAGCTTTCCTCGCGCAACGTCCACATGATCTCTCGGTGCGTGTGTTCGCTCGGGAAATACTATCGGCTTACCATCACACCGGGCTATCAAATGAAAACGTGTGCGAATAGTCGGTGCGCCGTAGTCGGCAGCGCAAAGCTTACGTGTCTCGACCTTGTATCCAAGAGCTTCCAACTGCGAAAGCCATTTTTGATATGTCTGTCCCGCTTTACTTTTAACGGGCTTACCTTTTCGTACAGGTCCCCACGTTACAAACTCAGGAACGTTTTCAAGCATTATGACGTCAGGGCGAACCTCAGCAGCCCATTTTAATACTACCCATGCAAGACCTCTGATTTTTCTATCCACCAAAGCCGCACCTTTCGCTCTTGAAAAGTGTTTGCAGTCCGGGGAGAACCACGCAAGGCGAACGTGTCTGCCTCTCACGGCAGTCTTAGGATCTACCTGCCAAATATCCTCACGGTAATGCTCGGTAAAAGGGTGATTCCGACGGTGCATCATTATTGCCGCTTCACTGTGGTTTATCGCAACATCTACCGGGTGTCCTGTAGCTAATTCTATACCTGTCGATGCTCCACCGCCCCCGGCAAAACTATCGACAATGCAATAGTCAAAAAAATTATATTGGTTACTCATGCCGTTTTCCTCCCCTCCTCAACGCAATGACGGCAATATATCACGTCACCTACGTCGTAATAGATATCGCCCTCGTATATAGGCTCGTCGCAGAGGAAGCACGTATGTATCTGTTTTCTCTTAGGCTCACACTGTCCGCAAGCATAACACTCGCGATCGCGATGTTCACATCTCATGATCCTGTACCTCCGTATTTTTTATCAAATTCCTCGTAGCTTCTTTTGAGTGACGCTTCAAAGAAATCGTCAGTGTCATAGCTCTTGGCGTTTTCCTTGCTTATACCGTCCTCCTCTGCCCACAGAAGCAACGTAGCGTAATGGTTATCGTATGTATACCCTTTTGCCTTGAGCTTGCAAGAAAAGGTATTAAGCAGCTTCTCGGTATTCCCTCCGAAACGCTCGTTAAGCGCAGTATGCTCCGCTTCGGTCAAAAAGACGTTAGAAAATTCTCCGTATGCCTTTTTTCCCTCGCGTGCGTGCGCGGGCGCGTCTCTCTCTTTGGATTCGGATTGGATTCGGATTGGATTGGATTCAGGCAGACAACTTGCTGACATTTGTCCGCAATTTGCTGACAAGTCATCGCAACAGGGTGGAATTGGATATTTTCGATGCTTATTTCTCACTCTTTGGTGTTTGTCCCACGTTGGAAGATACAAGTATGGAATACCGTCTACAACGTACCTTATAACAAGTCCAGATCGCTCTAATTTGTCAATAGCGTCGTTCATTGCTTTTTGAGTGATAGAGTCCTTAGTCGGAAAAAGATCGCTTCTCAAAGCGTTATTTCTGCCGTCTGTGCAGCCGTAATCATCTACCGTTACGATAAGGCGATAAAATACCACCTCTTCGAACCATGTTAAAGCATCAATCTGCGGACTGCGCTTGATCGATTCTTTTAATACTCGGTTTGGCATATGTTTTTTACCTCGCTTTACTTATTAAAACGGCAGATCGTCGTCTGTCTCGTTTGCGGCGAATGGCTTCGGAGTGAAGCTCATTGCCTGTTGTTGTGCCGTATCCGTAGGAACGCTCGACTGCGGTATATATCCGCTTGGAGCGGTGTATGCGTCGGGAATATAGGGCGCTGAAGCTTGTCCGACGTCGCTCTTTGAGTCAACGAAATTAGCCTCGTCAACGACCACCTCTGTCACATAGCGTTTGTTACCTTGCTGATCCTGCCAAGAGCGCGTCTGTATCTGACCCACAATACAGATAGACGAGCCTTTGCGAAAGTACTTAGCGATAAACTCCGCAGTGTTTCTCCACGCTTGGCAGTTTATAAAATCGACCTGCTGCTCCGCATCCTTCGCCACACGGCGATTCACCGCGATCGAGAACGAGCATACCGCTACGCCTGATGGGGTCTGCTTGAGCTCGGGAGTAGATACCATTCTACCGCCCAAAATCGCTTTATTAAGATTAAAGTTAGCCATTATTCTACCTCCCCGGTCTCAACATTTACCTCATACTCTACCGCTACAGGCTCGGGGGGCTGCTCGGGCGCATCGGTTCTTTCGTCGGAATCGCTATTTAGAGCGGACGCCATTTTTACCGTCATAAAGCCCCATTTTGAAAGCAGATTGCGGAGCACCGTCTTTTGCGCCATTTCGTCAAAATGCTCCTTCCATATCGCAGAGCCTGCGTTATAGCTCTTTGAAAATCTCTTAGCGTGAGATATTACCTTTTCTTTAGTCCAATAAAGAGCCTTTGAGAAACCGTTATTCGTCTCGATATAGGCAAAATATCCTATGACCGTGTCCGACGTTTTTGCGCCGCCGAGATCTATCTCTCCCGTCATCTTATCCTCACCGAGATACTCTCCCTCGTACACGGGACCCGCGTTTATGTATTTGTACGCGCCCGTACGCATTACGAGCTGTATCATGCCCTTATAGCCTATCTGGAACTGCGGGACGTTCTTATACGGAACGATATACGCGAATCCGAGCTGCTTGTTTATCGGAAGGTCGAGAGAAGCCGCCTTCAAGCACTCACCGAATACCTGTTTAGGATCGCATTTCTGTAAATACGCGTCGGTATTGTAGAGGTCGATTATCGACGCGGCGAACGTTCCCGCGTTTTCTTTAAGCGTGTTCTCAAGCAGCTTCTTTGTCGCCGTTGAATTGACGATCGAGCTCATCATCGAGGCGGGTGTTCTCTGCGCGGGAGCTGCGGGGGCTTGCGCGTTCTGCGCCGCGTTTGCAATTGCGTTTTGGGTGTTAGTCGTTGTACTCATCTTTCTTTATCTCCTTAATTTTAAAAATTCTTGACGTTGATGTTTTTATACAAGCGTTATACGCTTCGGGGTAGCTTTCGCGGAGCTTGTCCGCGTCTACCGTTCTTCTTCTTTCAGGAAGCCACGTGACCGAATATTCGTCACTTGATCCTCTGCCGTGTTCCTGCATAACGAGCTGAATACTCTGTTTTAAGCTATCGGCGTATTTCTGCATCTGCTTTATCTGAACGAGAGCCGCAGCATATTCCTTGATCGTATCAGCCATATCGTGAAGAAATATCTCCTCTCCGTCGCATTCCGCACCCCACAGTGCATTTACAGCTGCTTCAGAGCTCTTTGAGCCGTCAGCCGAGGGAGGAATGCCCTTAAGAACGTGATCGTACCAGAATGAGCTCTCTGATGTTATAAGCGCGTCTATCTCACGCTCGTTACGCTCGATAACGAACCAATAGAATCCCTTACCGAGAATAAGTACTGCAAGATACATTCGGTCATATCCTCTGACCGCCATATAGTGAACGCACTGCACGTAATACACGAGCGGGATCTCTCCCTTGCGAAAGTCCGATTTATTCCATACGCTTGTGGTCTTACACTCAAGTCCCGCGTTCTCTCCGATGATCTCACGGTCGACGTCGGCAAGCATAAACTCATGATCGTCGTGGCGCCACATGAAATTGTTTCGGCGGACCTTTTTGCCCGTAGCCTCACAGAAACGATCCGCAACGTACTGCTCAAGATCACGACCTACGCGCATAGCCTCGTTGTCCTCTTGCTCGGGCATGTTTCCAAGCTTGTCCGAGTAAAGCTCCAATCGGCTTCTAAAGGGATTCAACCCCATCACCGCCGCCGCGTCCGAGCCGCCAAGTCCGTGACGTCTATATTCAAGCCACTCCTCGCGGGAGATATCCTTGACGTTTACAACTTTGATTGACATAAATTTTCTCCTATCATATTGACTTTTTTTAATTCCCGTGGTAAAATAGGAGTAGGAATTTTGACGACAAATATTCCCACTCAAAGCACTTGGTGTTGCCTCACCGGGTGCTTTTTCTTATTCTCTCGTCGAGCTCGTCCGCGTTTGCCGCTTCATTAGCCGCCTGCGCGGTCTTTTTCAGATCCACCGTGAACGCGAGTATGTACGACCATATGGTCCTCAATAGCTTCATAATTTTCACCTCCTTATAACTCCATAAGGGTGTTCAGAACACGACATTACTCTCCATTTTCTTAAACCATCTTTTGTATCATCATCGTGTCCAAACTCAATTTCTGTTCTTTCTCTAAGCGGCGCGAATGTGTAAATATAAATGTTGTCGCCGCTTTTTTCATCTTTTAATGAAACAAGATATTTCACACCTTCTTAGCTCCTACTCAAGTTTTCTATACGAACAAAGATATCATTTATCTTATCCTCTCTCCTTTGAGGAGAAAGATATCTAAACTCTCGTATCTCGGATGCCATAGCATCGATTTCGAACTGGAGCTTATCTCCGCGCTCGGCTCTTTCTTGTGACTCTAAGTTCTTTCTGAGGAACGATGTCACCCCAACATAACGCTGAACGGCGTTGTAGTAGCGGTCATAACCAGTATCGCGGTAGTTAGCTTCTGCTGCTTCCGCTTTCTTTTCGTAGTTCTCTATGAGCTTTTCTATCTCTTTCTTAAACATCTCGACCTCCCGTTTACGCTTCAAAAAAGCCGTGAGACGAGTAGTCCCATTCGATAGTGCCATCATCGTACATCGTGATGGTGTGAGCGGTAAATCTCCAATGGCTCTTGGTGTTTACAAGGCAAAAACTGTCATCTTTGTATGAGTCGAGACATCGAAACTCGCCGCCGCCTCTGTTTTTATAAACCTTGCCTACCTCTAAAATCGCGTGTCTTTTCATGCCGTCTCCTCCTTTCCGTCGGTATCATCGGTTACAGGCTGCCAAAATCTCAGTTCGGCAGGATCGCAAATGCTCACGCTGTTGCCCGACTTGTCCGTCACCTCGACAGACGTCTCCACGCGCCCCAAAACCTCGTTGTAACGCGTTATAATGCCCGAGACGTAAGAATACCGCACCGAGCCGTATTTTGCGTTCTCATGGACTACAGGACAGCGAGAGCACAATGCCATGTCCAATTGCTCGGGGGTCATTGCTTGTCCTCCTCGCCAACGATCTTTGCTATTATCCTCGCGCCGCACGAAGAACAGTAACGCAAAGCCTTGAGCAGATTGTCCGCATTCTGAGCCTTAACGGTATGCCAATATCCGCACTCACGGCAACGGTAGCGCACCTTCGTTTTGCTCTCAAACTCAGTATCGAGGACAAGCTCCGTCTCTCTTTCCTTTCGGTAGCCGAGCTTTACCGCGTGTCTCGCGATCCTCCGCACCGTGTCAAGCTCCCATAACTGTGTTACTTGAAAAAAATCACACTCAGTCTCGTCGATAAGTCTTTTTTCATCCTGCATTTTTATATTCCTCCTTTAATGTTGTATTGTGAGTATATTCCACCTCACCGCCATTTTGTCTTCCTATAATTTCACATATAACATCGTATATGTACGTCATATTCGGCTTGTTTACAAACGTAACTTTTGGCTCACTCATAGTATTACCTCTCTTTCTTTGGTAATGAAGTATATGCGCGTAATAACTTGTCCTACGAGCAATTTTATTCCTCCTTTACAAAATCATCTACCTTACAGCCGACCGCGGCGGCAATACGCGCAGCAAGGGCGAGAGACGGCTGCTTGTAGCCGAGTACGATTCCCGCTATCATAGGCTGTGAGGTCACAACCTTCGCCGCAAGCTTATACTGGTTCAAACCAAGCTCGTCCATCTTTTTCTGTAACAATTCCCTGTTAAACATCTTTTTTTCCTTTCCTATTTACAAATTTTGCAATTCGTGTTATAATTGAATTACTTGGTTATTGTGATTATATTATATCTCACTAAATCTCATTTGTCAACATGAAATTTCACTTTTTCTCATTTTTGACAAATTAAACAAAACACAATTGCTAATTTTAGTGAGAATTAGTAAGAAAGGAGTAAAAATGTTTTGGGAAATTTTTTATAATTTATGTTTAAAACAAGGAATGTCCCCGAACACAGTAGCTAAAGAAATAGGAATTTCTTCAGGTGCTTTAACAAAATGGAAAAATGAAAAAGTCATTCCTCGCGGAACGACTTTGAAAAAAATCGCCGACTACTTCGGCGTAGATGTCGACTACCTCCTCGGAAACGAAAAAAAGCCCGATGTGTTCGTATCGTACAAATCGGACAATAAGGAAGTCAAAAGTATGATCGAGATCATGTCGCCGAGCAAGGTTCACATGATTCCCGTGTTCGAATCGGTCTCTGCGGGCTTCGGAGCCTCCGCGCACGAAGAGATAGTCGACTATTTCCCTCTCTATATAAATAATGAATTTGAGGCAAAGGAAACGCTGATAATACGCGTCAAGGGAGACAGTATGTATCCAAAGATTGAGGACGGCGATCTGATACAGGTACACAAACAGGAGAGCGTAGACAGCGGCTCTGTGGCAGTCGTTCTCGTCGACGGCGAGGAAGGATACGTCAAAAAGGTGGAATACGGTCCCGATTGGATAGTGTTGCACTCGTTTAATCCAATGTACCCGCCAATGCGCTTTGATAAGTCCGCCGTCCTCCGCGTGCGTGTCATAGGATTAGTGAGAAGAATTATAAAGGATATGTAAATAAAACACAATGGATGAAGATTTTGCCTTTTTCTGTCTCGTTACTTGCGTAATTTTGTTTGTTGGTATTAGTAAAATTATAACTAAAATTATTGAAGCTATTGACAAAAAGAAATCATTGATTGAAAAAGAAGAAAACAACGCAATCGCCAAATATCAAGCTCTTATCAAAGAAACAAATGTACAAAAAGCGGAACTTGATAAGAAATTAAAAGCGGCTGATAACTATTCCAAAAATGCGATTGCTCGAGTAGAAGAATACATTTCAAAAAAGTCAGAAATGTATCCTCACCTTGCAGCCATACGCGCAGATATGTTAACACAGCATTATGAAAGATCAGCACAGATCCTTGAAATAAAGAAACGTCCCGCGCTCGTTGAAGCTAAAAGGATACGAGAACTTCGCCGAGAAACAATGGCGGTAATAGCAGAAAAAAAGGTCCTCGAATACCAATTGGAATACATACGCACTTTATTCCCGAATGTAGACGACATTTTTGATCCCGCGTTTGAAGCCGCCGACACTATGGAGCTTGAAACGGTAGAAACGACAGACCGTACAAGGCTCTATTTATCCAACCAAGAGTTTAATAGCCTATCCCTCTCTGAGCGTAATCAATTAGCACTCGACAGATATCTTCAAAGAAACAAGACAAAATGGCAGATCGGCAGAGATTACGAATTATACATAGGTTATTTGTGCGAAAGCAACGGATACAAAGTCCAATATACAGGAACGTTGCAAAAGCTTGAGGATATGGGCAGAGACTTGATCGTATCCGATCCCTCTCACACGTATATCATTCAGTGCAAGAACTGGGCGCAGGAAAAGGAGATACACGAAAAACATATATTTCAATTGTTCGGAAGTATCGTTCAATACGGAATAGAACACCCCAAACTGTCTTTGAAAGCGGTCTTTGTCACGACAACGAGCCTTTCGGAGATGGCTCAAAAAGTCGCAAATCAGCTTGATATCGAGGTCAGATATATCAAAATGGGAGAATTTCCGAGAATCAAATGTAATCTTGGAAAAGATACATACGGTACGCCTACGAAAATATATCACCTTCCCTTCGATCAACAATACGATCGAGTCATTATTGACAAAAGCAAAGGAGAGTGTTACGCTTTCACAGTGGCTGAAGCTGAGGAAAAAGGCTTCCGCCGAGCTTGGAAACATTTTGAAAAATAATAGAGATACAATGCAAAAACCCGCGCTCAGATCATCACGATCAAGCGCGGGTTTTATTATGAAATTGGGAAAAAGTCAAGATTTGCGTTAAGCAGCCAAAACACAATATCCAAGATCAGCAATCCAATGAGCATGACATTGAACCAAAAGACATACGGCAAGCGTTTTTGTAAGCGTTTAAAGCCATTGCACTTCGGCGCACCGTTATTACAGGTGCAATCCTTAGTCTGACATTTAGCGTAAAGATTTCGACCCGTGATCTTGCCAACGAAATACATCATCAAGAAAATCGCGTTAAAAATCACAACGCCGCATATCAAAACAAAAGCAATCGATTTAAAAAACGGAGCTTCCTGCATACCGCTCAAGGCATTTCCGAGAAAGCTCAAGCTTCCCGAAAACGTCAAAACTATTGCCGCAAATATGCTCAATACTGCAATCAAGTCAGTCTGCGTAGAAGAGATCTTTTTTTGTGCCTCTGTTAACTGTTTGGTTGCATCGTTCAACTCTTCGCGCAACTTCTCGTTCCTTTTTTCAAGGTCAAGCATTTTTTGCTCATTTTGGGAATGATACGTATAACGTGCAATTTCAAGATTGATGTGATCATTTAGCTTTCGGAGAGGATGGTACAGCCCCTTAAACTCACGTTCGCCGTCGTAATGATCCCTCTCGACCAAGTACATTAAAGATACCAAATTGTTAGACAAATATTCCAAATTGTAATTATTATCGTCCTTGGCAATATCAACTATCAACGAAAAGAAATCTGAATAATTATGACGGAAGTTATCTTTATATAAAGACTTAATACTGTACGCCAATTCTTTTATCTCGGCATCGTCCTTTATCGATGCTGCCATATCCTTTAAATGCTCGATCAATTTTCTTTGGAGCACATTAGATTCCTCAAGTTTCATGAGTGCGCCACTCCACTTCTTGAATCAAAGCAAAAGGAATAGGTTCTCTTCTTCCCTCTCCTTGCCTATAAGTTATATACCAAGGACTGTTTTTTTCGTGGGTTCTGTTAACAAGCTCACTGACCGATGTATTTATATACCGATTTAAAATAGCGTTGACGATCGGTATGTCGCTAACATCAAGCTGAACATCGTATTCCCTCTCAATAGGCAGACCTGCAAATGAACAAAATTCATAATATACCTCAGGAACAACGGGCCCGAACTGCCAAGCGCAAATAGCTTCCGTATAAAGTGGGATATTGGTTTCTTTGAAATAATCCACCCATGCGTAATACAGCATCTTTTGCAATTTCAAATTACTGATAGGGCGACTATTTCTGTTGCAATACGTTATGATATATCTCGCGACATCTAAAACATTATACGTCATAGTATGCCCTCCTTTCTTTTATCTCCCAATATAATGATACAACAAAACGCCTTTAAAGTCAACAAAAATGTTGTAAATTTTTGTTGTTTAATTAATATTACACAAAATAGGAGCAAATTTTTTCGGCTTGACATATTTTCATCTTCATGTTAAAATAAAAATAACATCACAAAAACGGAGTAAAAAAAATGCCCTACAAATCACGAAGAATAGACGACGATATAAAACGAGCAGCGCTGTACGCCCGCGTCAGTACCGAGGAACAGGCAATGCACGGCGTATCTCTTGACGCTCAGAAGGAGCGTTTAATTCAATACGCAAAGGAAAACGGTCTGACTATCGTCGACACCTACGTGGACGAGGGTATATCAGCTCGAAAACGCTACACACGCCGCGCGGAGTTCATGCGTATGCTTGAGGACGTCAAGGCTAAGAAAATTGACGTGGTGCTGTTTATCAAGCTCGATAGATGGTTTAGAAACATAGCAGACTATTACGAGGTACAAGCTATCCTTGACCGCTACAAAGTGAATTGGATCGCCACTGACGAGGACTACGACACAACTACCGCCAATGGTCGCCTTGCACTCAATATAAAGCTCGCTATCGCCCAAGATGAGTCTGATAGAACAAGCGAACGAATCAAATTCGTTTTCAAGAATATGGTCAAAGAAGGGCGTGTAATTTCGGGTCAGACTCCTCTCGGCTTCAAAATCGAAAGCAAGCATGTAGTTATAGATGAGGATACTGTCGAGATCATCCGTACCATGTTTAATAAATATATCGATTGCCGTTCCATGAAGGCGACCGCGAGATATATCCTCAGCGAATACGGAATAAGTATCGACATAAAATCCATGAAAAGAATGCTCACAAATGCCTGGTATATAGGTGAGGCATACGATATAAAGGGATGGTGTCCCGCCATAATCGACGAAAAAACCTTCAGGCTCGCAAAATCCATAGTACAGGTACGCTCAGCAAGATATGACGGAACGCGTTCCGATCGCGTTTATCTCTTCACGGGTCTTATATTCTGCGGGTGCTGCGGTAAGCGAATGACGACGTACAGCTGCGCAAACAAAAATCCCGACGGCACGGTAAGGCAAAGCTTTATTTATTACCGTTGCCCCGGACGCACCATGAGGACCTGCGATATGGGTAAACAGTTCAACCAAGAAAAGCTTGAGCAGTGGCTCGTTGATAATATCAAAGCCGAGGCGCAAAGATATAACACCGAAATAACGAGTAAGAAAAAGGCGGCGCCAAAGAAAGTAATAGACACCGCTAAGATCATGTCAAAGATTGAGAAACTCAAAGACCTTTATATAAACGATCTTTTGCCCAAAGAGATCTATGAGAAAGACTATACCGCGCTCATGTCTTTGCTTAAAGAAGCAACACAACAGCAAACAACAGAATCAAAGCCGATAGACTTGAGCGTGTTCGATGGCTTTGAAGATATGTATAAAACTCTTACAGAGGAATCAAAAAAGGCTTTTTGGTCGAGAGTTATCAAGCAGATCATTGTGTCGGAGAGCGGAGAACTTTTGATTACGTTTAATTAAAAAACAGAGAGTCAAAAATCACAAAGCAAAAAGAAAACGGAGAGGGACTTATTATCCCTCTCCGTTTTCTTTTGCTGTGTCCCTCTCCATTGTTTCATCAATGGCGCGATTGATAAATTCGTTTGTGCTTTCGCCTTGAGCTTTAGCATGAGCCTGAATGATATCGCGTTTCCCTTTAGGTGTTCTTACCTTGATATCGTCATAATTTGCTTTCGTGTACTTTGCGACAGCCCTTTGATTTGCTTTTGATATAGCCATTTTTTCACCTCCGTTCATGTAATATTATACCATAAATCATATATTGGGTGCAATATACAAAATGCACAAATATTTCTTCAAAACATTGTGCAATATTGGGTACAATATTTTTTCAAAACCTCTTGACATATTGGGTACAATATGGTATAATATACTCGTAAGGCAAGGGGAGAACCCGATAAGAAAGGAAGTGAGGAAATGGAAATGACCGAGAGCCAAACGCTGAAGCTCATTGAGTGGCTGAAAGCGAACGGACACAGCGACGAACAAATCGTCGAGTGCATTGCCTACATAAACGGTAAGCACTAAAAAAGGTGAGTGACCCACTTAGCACGTTAATCACTCACCAAACACCAAAGGCGCGTCGGGAGCCTTACCCCGACCGCCTCCATTATATCACGTAAGGCAAAAAAAGTCAAGGACGAATTTAAAAAAACGGAGGAACAAAAAATGACGATCAACGAAATGAGAAGTGCAGTATGTAAGAAGGCAGCGGAGCTTATGAAAAAATACCGCTACCAAAACATGACCAAATCTTATGCTTTTAAGTTGGCATGGGCAAACGTGAAGCGCATGGTTGCTGAAGCAAAGAGACAAGAAAGAATGATTAAGGCAACCGATCTTAAGGTTGGCGACGTGGTTCGCTGCGAATTTGGCGACGACGATAACATTATAACATGCACGGTTATTGACGTTAAGATCGACGGTTATTTTGTCGATACAAAGATTCGATACACCGATGGTCGCGAATTTACTCTGTGCGCTCTTAAAAACGATTTTTTTGAAAAGGTAGCATAAATATAAAAAATCGGAGGAGTAAAAATGAGATTACCGTATGAAGTATGGGTAAAAACAGATTCTTATGGAAAGACGTGCGTTGGAAAGTTTTTAACTCAATCGTACGCTGAAGATTTTATCTCGCGAATGCCAAAACCCGAAACCTGTGAGATTCTTGATAGAGACGCACTAAATGCTCAAATACAAAAAGAACGGTTACGTTCTTATTTTAATCTTTAAATTTATATTTGAAACGGAGGACTGTTATTATGTCTACTTACACGAAGAATGAAATTATGCTTATCGAAGAAGCTACAAGCGTTGCGAACCGTTATGTAACAATAGCGCAAAATTTACTTATGAACTTTTTTGAAAGATACTTTGAAAACATCTCAGATCACAAGATACTTGCTAATGAAGCTATGTACCGTCCCGAGATGATTTCAAGTCAGATCGATGCCATTTTGCATGTTCTTGAGGAAGGTAAGCGCGAACTTGACGTTTTTAGCAATCCCGATGAATTGGAAGGATTCTTATCTTTGGTAGAAGAAAAGAAAAATATTATAAAGACCTATACGGAGGAAAACAATGGAAAACCAAAAATTGCAGGGTGAGACGTTTAAATAAAGTTTCAAAAAAACTTGCAAAAAAATCTACATTTTTCGACATTATTTTTCAAAAAACTATTGACAAATCTTCCCTTTCGTGATATAATATATACAGTAAATCAGTTAAAACAATATATTCCCTC
>JAGBRZ010000067.1 GCA_017632155.1 Clostridia bacterium | reverse complement strand
GATATAATGATTACAAAGAAAGGCGGTGGTATAAATGAAAGAACCTTATTATAAAGCGTATGAAAAACGTTATCAAGCGGTATTTTCTGCGGGAGCAAAACGTTGGGGACATTCACCTGATGATGAGGTGTTATATAATACCTTGAGAGCGTGGGTAGAAGAAAATAATCTACAAGGAAAAACAATAATTGAATATGCTTGCGGCGAAGGGGCTTGCGGGGTTATCCTGTCTGAACTTGGGTGTATCTATCACGGCGTGGACATTTCACCGTCTGCTATTGAAAAAACTAAGAAGATGTTAGAAAATTATCCGAATGCTACGGTTGAGGTTCTGGATATGGTTAAGGAGATCGTCAAGGAAAAATACGATGCGGCTCTTGACTGTATGGGATTTCATATGTTGGTTACTGATAAAGACAGAGAGTTGTATTTGAAAAATGCGTATAACTCGTTAAAAGAAAATTCGCCGATGCTATTCTTTAGGGAGTCGTATCGTAAGGATGGGACTTATAACGGCATTGTCAATTCTGTTGAGGAATGGGCGCAGATAACGGGTGAGGATTATAATACACCGCAATCACGTCAGGTTAGAAATGCTGATAATGGCAGTATGATGGAAATATTAGTTCCTCTTCTTCCGGCGAGGGCAAAAGATAAAAATCAATATATTGATGAATTCCATAAAATCGGATTTAATATAGAAAAATTCATAGAAATGAATGTATCTAACGCCATTCCGTATTCTGCCAGCATTTACGTAAGAAAAGGAAAATAATTGGATATAGATAGAGGGTTCAAAATTGTTGGGTGAACACAAAAAGAGAACCGAGGCAATCGCCTCGGTTTTCTTTTTGCCTTTTTCCCCTCGTCGGACTTTCTGCCAACTCCTTGCCCTGTCGCCGTCGTGTGTCGTAGCCTATCGCCTGCGTTTCTCGGCTCTGTCTACTCGCACTTTGGGCGACACCGTTTGAGAAAACGATATTTAATCGTTTTCTCTGCACTAACCCTCCGAGCGAAGCGAGGAAATGCGCTCGCCTGCGAGCGTGTCGTTGCGGTTCAAGTTGGGCAAGGGGAGCCATCCCCATAGGTCAAAAATGCAACCTATGCGAAAAAGCCTTGATTTACAAGGCTTTTTCGGTTTTTTAGGGCTGTTTTTTTGACCTTTTGTTTTTTGCAACCTTTTCCGAACCTTATGGGCTTGAACTCGCGACATAGTGGTGATTTTTAAAAGGATCCTGCTTTGCACAAATTGATAGTAGAAGTTGTTTTGTGTAATAACTCGGGTGTTTTGTTACTTTTCGCAGTCTAAGTTTTATGCTATACTATTAACGTATTATATGAACAAAACGGAGGTATTACATATGATAACATCACAGGAAATTAAGGCAATGGCAAAAAGAATGGGTGCCGATATTGTGGGTATCGGTTCAATTGACCGTTGGAGCACCGCGCCGATCCAAATGGATCCCAAGCAGATCATGCCAAAGGCAAAGTCGATCATAGCTCTCGGCTTCCGTGTTTTGCGCGGATCACTCAGAGGTATTGAGGAAGGTACATATTTTTCAAATTACTCCGCAATGGGCTACGGCGGTATCACCTATCTTTATATGCCTATGACCGTCATCAAATTGAGCAAAATGATTGAGGATGAAGGTTATGAGGCAGTTCCTATGGGACATCAAAGCGATTGGCGTGCTATTGACAACTTGGGCTATTTGCGCGAGAATTATTCCAGACCCGTGGCGCCCGGCAAGGCTGCACCGGACGTCATGATCAGTATGCGTATTGCGGGATTTTTGTGCGGGCTTGGTGAGATCGGATATTCTAAAATGCTGCTGACTCCCGAATTCGGCCCTCGCGTTCGCGTTGGCATCATTATTACCGAGCTTGAGCTTGAGCCCGACCCAATCATGGAGCCCGGTACTCTTTGCAATCGTTGTATGGCGTGTGTGCGTGAATGTCCCGGCGGTTGTATTCCTGCCGACAGAACGATCAAGGAAAATGTCGGTGGGTACGAACTCGAATGGGCAGATGTCGATATGGAAAAATGTGATATCGTATTCCAAGGCAAGGAGCCTGTGAAAGAAGGAGAAAGAGGGGAATATTTTGTTAGCAAAACAGGCGAAGAGTACAAATCTTCCGCGATCAATCCCTTCGTTCATCAACCTCCGATGCTTTATAAATCTGGAAAGGCGATCTGCGGCGCGGCAGGCTGTACTCGAGCGTGTATGAACAGCCTTGAAAAACGCGGTGTTCTGAAAAATAAGTTTGAAAGTCCGTTCAGGACAGGGAAACCGTGGAAGATAGATTGGTCTCAAGAGGCAATTGAGGTGGATTATAAGGCTCCGTATGAGGGCCTGAACTCTCCGAACGCCAAGGTTAAGGATAAATCGGATACCGATTGACCGAATATCATGTAGAAAATCATGAAATATTGTGTAGGATTTCAGCTATACGAAAACGGCGAGGAGCCGTTTTCGCAAATTGTCGCAACGTATAGAGATTACATATCCGAAGTGTTTTTCGCCTGGCAGGATATCGCAACGGGTAGGAGCGCGATCGCAACGCGCCACGGCTACACCGACTGGTCTGCCCAAGCGAGAACGGAAGAAGAACTTCGCAGGATCAAGCAAATGGGTGTGAAGCTGGACTTGCTCTTCAACGGAAACTGCTACGGGGAGTACGCAATCTCCGAAAAGCTTGCTAATACGGTCGTTTCTGTGATCGAATATTTGGAGAGCGTCGGTTGCGGCGTAGATATCGTTACCACAGCATCTCCCGCGATCGCGCATACGGTCAAAAAGCATTTCCCCACCATCGATGTACGCGCTTCGGTCAATATGCGCATCGGAACGGTGAAGGGAATGGAGTATCTCTCTGATCTTTTCGACTCCTTCCACGTGCAAAGGGAATATAACAGAGATCTTTCACGCTTGAAGTTGCTGAAGGAGTGGGCAGATACAGCAGGAAAAAAGCTGATCATGCTTGCTAACAGCGGTTGTTTTGTCAACTGCTCCGGGCAGAGCTTTCACGACAATCTCGTGGCGCACGAGTCCGAGATATGCGAGGTGAAGAATCTGGATGATTTTACACCTTACGTTTGCTGGCAAGCCTTGAAAAACAAGGAAAACTGGCATATGCTCCTGGAAAATACGTGGGTGCGCCCCGAGGACATTCACCACTATGAAGGTATCTTCGATACGGTTAAACTCGCTACCCGTATGCACTCACTTCCCGGAATGGTAATCGATGCCTATGCCAGAGGTCGGTATATCGGCAATACGCTCGACCTTTTTGAACCCGGATTCGGCAGAGCTATCGCACCTTATATCATCAGTAATCTGAATTTTCCCGAAAAATGGTTTACAAAAACGTCTTCTTGTGATAAAATATGTCATAGATGCGGGTACTGTAAGGCAGTACTTGAACAAGTGCTTATTAACACAGAGGAAAAGGCATGACGGTAAACAATCAATTTTTTGATGACCTGCGTATCTCCGACATTTCGGTCATTTCGGGAACCCGCCCTTCCGGAAGAATGACCGATAATAGCTGTTACGGAAGAAGAAACAACGGAATTCTGTATGTTTGGAAGGGAGAAGCCACCTTTTACGACGATCGGGAAGAAACGGTCGTGGTATCAGATGGAGAACTGGTCTTTATACCAAAGTACAAAAAGTACAGAATGAAATACACGGCGGAAAGCACGACTTTCGTTGTGTTGAATTTTGATTTGTATGACAAAAGCAATGAGGACGTCTATCTTTTTGAGGATATCACCGTGCTGGCAAAGGACGATGAGTTCAACAGATTTGCAAAAATAATGACGAGCTTTGAGCTTTGCAGCGCATCAAAGACGATCGGCGCGACACTCCGAAAAAATGAACTGATGTACCGATTGCTCGGGTCAATTTATGCATTAACGCCCTATTTGTCGATCGGGCACGATATCGATTCAAAAATATCCGACGGCGTTCGCTTGCTGGAGCAGACATATCTCGAAAATTTACCGATTGTGCAATATGCCGAGGCAAGTCACGTCAGTGTAAATACGTTCAGGAATTTATTTCAAAAGCAATTTGGAATGTCTCCGTTAAAATACAGAAATCATTTGCGCATCGAGAGAGCGAAAGAGCTATTGTGTGAAGGCAGTTTTACGGTCGCAGAGGTGGCGTACGCCAGCGGATTTGAAAACATAGGCTATTTTTGCAGATATTATCGACAGATTACGGGAGAATCCCCGAGTGAAACGAAAAAAGGAACCAAAACGGCTGACCGCAACATCGGCGGTTGTAATTTTGTTCTGTGACCACAACAAAAAGCAGGTCGAAAGACCTGCTTTTTTTGTTGGCTCTTTTTGTTATACTTAAATCACCGAGGTTGCGCTTAACAGTTGTGCCTCTACCGACTTATCGGTAGAGTGACGGACCGAGAAAAACGATTGATAATCG
>JAGBRZ010000066.1 GCA_017632155.1 Clostridia bacterium | reverse complement strand
TGTAGAAGCCGGTGCACTCGAGAACTACGTCAACGCCGAGCTTGCCCCAAGGACAGTCAGCAGCGTTCTTCTCTGCGTAGATGATGATTTCCTTGCCATCAACGATGATGGAGTTTTCGGTGGACTCAACAGTGTGCTTGCCCTCGCCGATTCTGCCGCAGTATGCGCCCTGAGCGGTGTCATACTTGAGAAGGTGAGCGAGCATTGCAGGGCTGGTAAGGTCGTTGATTGCTACAACCTCGTAACCCTCTGCGCCGAACATCAGACGGAATGCGAGACGACCGATGCGGCCAAAACCGTTAATTGCTACTTTTACTGACATTTTTGGAATTCCTCCGTTTTATATGTTTTTTATTTTTTTCGTTGTTATATCGGGTTCTCCACCCGATTTTTGCCTTATATATTATACTCTATTTTAAGTCAATTTACAAGAGTCTTGAACAAAAATTATCAATTTCATAACAATTTCCAATATTTTCACTTAAAAGTTCAGCCTTTTTGGCGACTTTTTCGCGTTAAGCATTGAAATTTGAACATTAGGGGCAGATTTTTCATTCTTTTCGGTTCGCAAATCATACGCCAGAGCCATTCAAGGCGCAGCTTTATGAAGAGCGTGGGCGCCCGCTTTACGTTCCCAGCCCACACATCAAGCGCACCGCCAAGGCACATTATTGCACCGACTCCCGAAAGCATTTCCTTGTTTTCGTGAGCCCATATCTCCTGCCGAGGGCTTCCAAGACAGACGATGAGCAGGTCGGGTTTCTTTTCTTTAATATTAGTTATGATTTCCTTATCACTGTCAAAATAACCGTGATGCGTGCCGACAACGCGAAGTCCCGGGAGCTTTTCGGTCAACTTTTCTGTAGCTTTTTCTGCAACGCCGGGTTTTGCACCGAGAAGATAGACACTTCCTCCGATCTCGGCGAGCTTTTTGAGCACGTCGTATCCCGTGTCGATTCCCGCTACCCTCTCGGGCAGGGGAGTGCCCAAACGATTCGCGGCAGAAATGATTCCCACACCGTCGGCGAGCGAAAGATCGGCATCTTCAAGAGCGGAGCAGAGCTTTTCGTTTTCGCGGGCGGTCATCACCATTATCGGGTTTGGAGTTACAACGGTGAGAGGATATTCATTTTTATTTTTGCAGGCGGTGAAAATAAATTTGGAGGCGTCTGTCCTATTTATAATGTTGAAATTAACGCCAAGGATGGACACTTTGCTCATTATTACACCTCCGAGAAACTCAATACAATTAATTATATCACACTTTTTCTTACTAATCAATAGAAAAGTGCTTGACATATCAACAATTTTGTTTTATAATATATTATGTATTACTATGTTAGCGAAAGGAATTAAAAAATGGCTGACAACAAGAAGATGGTTGATGCTATCACATCAATGGAAACAGATTTTGCCCAGTGGTATACCGACGTCGTTAAGAAGGCGGAGCTGGTTGACTATTCGGGCGTTAAGGGATGTATGATCATCCGCCCCTACGGATACGCAATTTGGGAGAATATCCAGCGCATCCTTGACGCCGAGTTCAAAAAGCTCGGTCACGAGAACGTATATATGCCTATGTTCATTCCCGAGTCGCTTCTGCAGAAGGAAGCCGATCACGTTGCGGGCTTTGCTCCCGAGTGCGCGATCGTAACCATCGGCGGACAGAACAAGCTCTCCGAGCGCCTCATCGTTCGTCCTACCTCCGAGACACTTTTCTGCGAGCACTACAAGAATATCATTCAGTCCTACCGCGATCTGCCCAAGCTCTACAATCAGTGGTGTAACGTTGTTCGTTGGGAAAAGACCACCCGTCCCTTCCTCCGCACCTCCGAGTTCCTCTGGCAAGAGGGCCACACTATGCACGAGACCGAGGAAGAGGCACGCGAAGAGACCATTCGTATGCTCGACGTTTACGCCGATTTCTATGAGAAGTCGCTTGCTATCCCCGTAGTCAAGGGTCAGAAGACCGAAAAGGAAAAGTTCGCGGGTGCGGTTGAGACCTATACCGTTGAGCCCATGATGCACAACGGCGTTGCGCTTCAGGGTGGAACCACTCACTACTTCGGCGATGGCTTTGCAAAGGCTTTCGATATCAAGTACACCGCGCGCGACAATCAGATCAAGTACCCGCACCAGACATCATGGGGCGTTTCTACCCGTATGATCGGTGCTATCATTATGACTCACGGCGATGACAACGGACTCATTCTTCCCCCCGCTATCGCGCCCACTCAGGTCGTTATTATTCCCGTTGCACAGCATAAGGAAGGCGTTCTTGAAGCCGCTTACGCTCTGCGCGACAAGCTTTCCGCGAAATTCCGCGTAAAGGTTGACGACAGCGACAACTCCACCGGCTGGAAGTATTCGCAGTACGAGATGAAGGGCGTTCCGCTCCGTATCGAGATCGGTCCCCGCGATATCGAAAACAACTCCTGCGTTCTCGTTTCGAGAGTTAGCCGTGCAAAGACCTTCGTTTCCCTCGACGGAATCGAGGAGTCGGTTGAGGCAGGACTTCAGAGCGTTCACGACGAGCTCTATAACCGCGCTCTCGAGAACCTCAAGACTCGCACCTCCAACGCGGCAACCTGGGAGGAGTTCCTTGACATCGCAGAGAACAAGTCGGGCTTCATCCGCGCAATGTGGTGCGGCTGTTCCGAGTGCGAGGACAAGATCAAGGACGAAACCGGCGGCGTTAAGTCCCGTTGCATTCCCTTTGAAGAGGAACATATCTCCGACGTTTGCGTATGCTGCGGAAAGCCCGCGAAGCATATGGTCGTTTGGGGACGTCAGTATTAATTATTCAAATTGCGGCGGCTTTGCCGCCGCAATTTGAAGTTAAGGTCCGCTTTCAGCGTAGTTAAGATCGGCTGCGCCGAGTTAAGATCGCGCTTTGCGCGAGTTAATGTTCGCCTTGCGGCGAAGATCAATAGGTATTTACTTTTATCAAAGACGGAAAGTTTTTGAAGATTCTAAAGAAACTTTTTTCAAAAAGTTTCTTTAGTCGCCCTCCGCAGAGGGCGAAACTCTCTGTGTGTTTCGAAATGACGGCGCCCCGCCGGCATTTCGGAAGGAGTAAAACCTTTCTTCAGAAAGGTTTTTGCTCCTTCAACCTACGAATTTAGACTGGAAAAGGAGCATTATATGTTAAAAATAGTTTTCAACAATTTTGATAATGTAATTCTTTTTCTTGACGACAAGCAGATTGAAGTTAATGACAATGTGGCTTGGCTTGACATTGATTCAAATCCGCATAAGATTCGTGTGTATAATTCTGGCGCAGGCGATATAGACAGCATTGCCGCAATCGGATATAAACCAAAGATATGTTTCTTTCCGGGGTCTGCAGAAAAGAATATTGTTAATCACGCCGTTGCGTGGAGATGCAATTACTCATTTTGTGTTTGGGAAGGAACCGTTCGTGCTCATCGTGATGCCGAAATGTCTGTCTTTTGTTCCGAAAAGGAATATACGAGCTTTCTTATGATAAAAGCGCTGCGTAAGACAATTCAAGCCGATCCGAAAAGTAATGTTAAGATTTCTTACGTTTCCGAGGATCAACGAGCCGTATTCAATACCAAACAATCGCTTTTTTGGTTGTTATCAAATCTTATACCCTTATTTATCCTGTGCGCTCTATATTCTTTATTTTTTGTTTGTCAATTTGTCGATATAATCGTTAATCCCGATGTTTTTCCAAATAATCATTACGGAAAAATACTGATATTCGTGTGGCCGTGTTTTTGTGCCTACTTTATAGTAAAGTTTTGCGTGTTTTGTTACAGATTGATTTTGGAAGTAAAACTCATTCATACAAATTAAATAATTTCTCATTTCTGAAAAGAAAGGAATAAACATCATGAAAATCCTCCACGACGTACACAATCACAATATTTTCTCCAACTGCTGCAACGATGCTTGGGCTTCGACCGATGCTTTTGTCAAAAAGGAAGTCGAGCTTGGCAACAAGATCTTCGGTCTTTCCAACCACATCTGGGATGAGAGCGTAAAGGGCGCGTCCGGTTGGTACAGCAAGCAGACCATCACCAAGGCGGAGGAGGCAAAGGCTTCTCTTGCAAAGGCACCCGCAACGCTGAAGTGCCTTTTCGGCGCAGAGAGCGAGTATTTCCACTGCCACGACAGAGTGGGAATGTCCGTCGAAGGCGCAAAGCGCTTTGATTATATGCTCATTCCTCATTCTCATCAGCATATGAGAAATCAGGTACTCTGGGATCTTCCCGAGATTCAGGAAATGCGCGCGAAGATCGCGGCTGACGTTGCGGCGGCTCTGCCCTATCTTGCAGAGGACACCGTAAAGGTTATGGCAAACGCGCTTGGAGAGGCTCATCTCAAAAAATACGTGGAGCAGAAGACCGATCTCGGCAAGTATATGACCGAGGCGGCTGTCAAGAGCTTCAACGATCTCTGCGCAAATGAAACTTTCATTAAAATCTGCGCAACCGTTCCCACCTCAATCGCGCATCCCTTCGCATTCTGCGGAATCCCGCACGAGATCAAGAATTCCTTCCTCATTCAGATCCCCGATGAGGTGCTTTACGATTGCTTCAAGCGCGCAAAGGCTATCGGCGCGTATTGCGAGATCAACTGCGCGGCTGTAACCGAGCACGGTATGGATCTTGAGCAGAATCAGCTCATGCGTGTATTCGCAAACGCAAAGCGTGCGGGCTGTCAGTTTACGTTCGGAACCGATTCGCATTCGGTAAAGAGCCTCGAGCTCGTCCGCGTCGGCGACCTTGTCGCAGAGCATCTTGGACTCACCAAGGCGGATATTGCGGAATATCTGCAGGACGGTGTAGAAGAGTGAACAGTGGTCAGTGGACAGTGAAAAGGTGATTTTCGCTGTCGCGAAAATTTCATTTTATTAAATCGGAGGTGAAGATATGAAGCCCTTATCTACGGGTACGGGACTGAAGGACAGACTGAGGCAATTTGACATCTGTCTGCTTATCTGCACCTCCGTTTTGTCGATTATGAGCCTTTTGCTTATGTATTCGATATCAGACACCTTGGGGTTTGGATTGCTCAGAATGCAGGCGGCATCAACGCTTGTCGGCGTTTTTGTGATGGTCTTCCTTGCAACGGTCGATTATCAGGAGGTCGTCAACAAGCTGTGGGTGATCTTTTTGATAGGCGAGATCGGGCTCCTAGGCATTACTCTGGTATTTGGAATTGCCGAGGGTGAAAACCAAAGCTGGCTTGAGATCGGTCCGATCACGATTCAGCCCTCCGAGTTCGTCAAGGGCACCTTTATCGTCACTTTCTCAAAACATCTTGATATGGTGAAGCACAAGATAAATCATCCGCTATCACTCCTTGGACTCGGCGTGCACGCTGGAGCTATAATCGGTTTGATACTTATTTCAGGTGACCTTGGAGTTGCGCTTGTTTATTGCGGAATAGTTGCTTTGATGCTCTTTTGCGCGGGACTCAGCCTTTTCTATTTCCTCGGCGCGGGAGTTGCTGCTTTTGTTGCAATTCCTTATGCTTGGGATTTTTTGAAGGAATATCAAAAGAAAAGAATAATTTACGGCTTCAATCCCGAGGCGGATCCGGAAGACACGGGATATCAGGCACTCCTTGGCAGAGATGCCCTTGCAAACGGCGGCTTTTTCGGTCAGGGAATTAATGGCGGTACGTATTACAAAGGACTTTTCGCCTGCGAGAACGATTTCGCTTTTTCGACACTCTGCGAGAAATTCGGACTTGCCTGCGGAATATTGGTTCTGATCTGTCTTGCCATAATCGTTATTCGAGTTTTTATGATAGCGAGAACGTCAAGAAAGGACAGCGGAGCTTTTCTCTGCATTGGTGTTGCGGCGGCAATCGTTGTGCAGACGATAGAAAATGTCGGTATGTGCCTTGCGATGCTTCCCGTCATCGGAATTACGCTTCCTTTCATAAGCTACGGCGGTTCCTCGACACTTGCGATGTATCTCTTGCTCGGTATGGTGCACTCGGTAAAAACCCACCGCGTCAAGTATAATTTTGAGCGCGAACATGCATAAACAAACATCCTCCCGAATAAAAACTAATGTGTATTTAGTTTTGAGGGAGGATATTTTTATGTTTATTTATTCATTCAGAGCGAGCACTCTGCGCTTTTTCGCGCTTCTTTTACTTGCCGCAGGCTCACTGACCGCGCTTATTCTTTTCGTGCCCGCCTATGAGGCGGAGGGTTACAGCGACACCGCCGCCGCGATCAGCTATGAGGGGATCGAAACGAACGATGACCGTATCGCGTTTCTTTCGCAGTTCGGATACAAGGTTTCGGGCGAGCCGATCGAGAGCGTTGAGCTGACTCTGCCCGATGATTTCGACCGCGTTTTTTCGGGCTACAACGAGCTGCAAAAGGCGCAGGGACTCGATCTGACGAAATACAAGGGCAAAACCGTCACGCGCTATACTTATGAGGTGACTGATTACCCCGGTCACGAGGGCGAGAAGATATATGCCAATCTCATTGTCCGCAAAAACCGCATCATCGCGGGCGACATCTGCTCCGCAGACGCATGCGGGTTTATTCACGGGTTTGAGAGAAACGGGGATAAGTGAAAAAGTGGCTAGTCACTTTTTCACATCATCCTTCTTCCTTACTCTGAACAGAACCGTGGCGAGTGCTTTTCCATTGAACGGAATCAGGGGATAAAGATATTTACATTCGCCGTTGATGGTTTTGTTGGTGGCAAGGAGAATGATCACGAGCGCAACTCCGATAAGAAAGCCCCAGATGCCGAGGAGTCCCGAGAGGATGAGCAGCATTATCCGCATGAATTTGAAGGCGTAGCCGAGCTCGTATGATCTTTGCGAGAAATTGGCGATGGCGACGAATGCGGTCAGAATGATGACCTCGGGGATGAGCCAGCCGAGGTTGACGGCAAAGTCTCCGAGTATCAGTCCGCCGACGACGGAGAGTGAATTTGAAAGCATATCGGGCGTGTTCATCGATGCCATTTTGAGCCCGTCAACGACGAATTCAACAATGAGCAATTGGGCTATGATCGGTACAAGACCGAGCTCTTTGGGCAATGCGAAGGATAGGCACTTTGGCACAGCCTCGGGATAGCGCGTCATCAAGTACCACACGGGAACAAGGAAGAGCGTCAGCCAAAAGATGATGTGCCGTACCGCTCGGACGTATGAGCCCGTCAGCGGAGGAAAGTAAAAGTCGTTCGTTTCCTGAAGAAAGTCAAATATCGATGTGGGTAGTATCATAGCTTGCGGCGAGGTGTCGATCAGCAGTATGATGCTGCCCTCGTATATTTGCGCCGCCGCAACGTCGGGGCGCTCGGTGATGCGGATCTTTGGGAAGGGATTGTACCACCGCGTTTTTATCAATGATTCCGCAAGCGACTGATGCCCCATCGTCAGAGATTTGACGTTAATGGATCGCAATTTTTCTTGAAGCTTTTTGACGTATTCTTCGTCCGCTCGGTCAGCCATATAGCAGAGAACAACGTCGGTTTTTGATTCGCTTCCAACAGAAACATAGCTCATTGTCAGGCTTGTGTCGCGAATGCGGCGACGGATGAGGGCTGTGTTTGATATAAGCGTTTCAACAAATCCGTCGCGCGGGCCGCGCATAACACGGTCGTTTTGCGGCTCGGTGGTTTCCCTTGCGGGGTATGAGCGCGAGTCGACGAGTATGGCATAGCTGCCGAATCTGCTCCCGAGCATCAAGGAGCCGCCCGACATAACCGCCCCGATCATCGCGTCGAGCGAGGATGTCACGTCGGTTTCGACGTAAACTACGTAGGAACGCATAAATTCGTAAGCCGCCGCCTCACCAGCGTCCTTTTCGGGGCAGATGCCCTTTTGACCCGAAAGCGAGAGCATCAGCTTTTGCATCACCGCATCCTTGACAAATCCGTCGAGATAGTAAAAAGTCAGCTCGTCCTCTCCAACCTTTACGATCTTTTTTAGCATATCAAAGTTTTCGTCAACGCGAAGAAGACGGTCCATCTGCATCACGTTTTCGGAATATGAATTTGATAATTTCCGCATTTTCAACTCCGTTAAACTTATTTGAATATTATTGTTCCCAAGGCAGTATAAAAATAACCGCATTTTGAATAAAATTTGTTGAAACTGTTGACATTTTTTGCGTTTTGTTATATAATAATTGTAGCAATATCTACCAAAAACTCGAAAGAAGGACTTTGAAATGAAGAGAATTATTGCACTATTACTCGCACTCGTTACACTGACACTTTGCTTTGCTGCGTGTGCAGAGACCTCAGGGTCGGATGAAACCACCAAGGGGGACGAAATTGCAGCTCCCGTGGAAACCGAAGGTGAAACCGCCCCCGTTGAAACCGAGCCCCCCACCGATGAATGGGGACGTCCTTACGTTGAATCCCCCACCGCAGAAGGAACCAAGCTTGCAGACGGCACCGTGATCACCGTGCTTATGCGTGATTCTGATACTTGGAACCGGGAGCTTTTCTCCGAAAGTGAAACCGGCGATATGCTCAACGATGAGATCTACAAGAGAAATCTCAAGCTCGAAGAGGATCTGAATTTTAAATTTGAATTTATCAAGAGTGCCTCTAAGGAGGAATCTCAGCGCACGATCATTGCAGAGTTCGAGGGCGGCGGTCCCTCCGGCCTTGACCTTGTTATGAATTATGCGTACTATTCCACAGGCGCAGCTCTTCGTAATTGTTATGCAAACCTTCATACTATCGATACCATCAATCTTGAACACCCCTGGTGGAACCAGACATACGTTGAAGCCGCAACCATCAAGGATCAGCTTTATTTCATAATCGGTGACCTCAACCTCTCGGTTGTAGACCGTTCACTTGCAATTTACTACAACGCAACTCTTGCCAATACTCTTCAGATCGGCAACCTTTATGACACTGTTCTTGACGGTTCTTGGACCATTGACAAGCTTCTTGAATACACCAAGGATACTTGGGTTGACACAAACCAGTCGGGTACCATTGACCTTCCCGATAACATTGGTATCATTTCGATTCTGGGATCTGAGGCTTATGACGGATTCCTCACCGCATTCGGCATTGACATTCTTGCAAAGAATAATGATGGCGGTCTTGATATAATTTGGAATCCCGAAAAGGTTTCGAATGCCATTGACCTTCAGATCACCCTCTTCAATAACAACAACGGTGCATTCCTCCATTCGAATCACTCCGAGCTTTGCAACAAGTTCACAAACGGTGAATCGCTCTTCTGGCTCTACACCATCTATGCAAGCTCCGCAACCAACCAGTCCCTCAGAAGTATGGATGATACATACGGTCTGCTTCCTATTCCCAAGTATGATGCTGATCAGCAGGAATATTACACCACAGCACAGGATGCATACAGCATTATGTCCGTTATGTCAACAAGTAAGCAGCTTTCCGCTGTAGGTACTGTATTTGAGGAATGGAACTATCGCTCTTATATGGATATTCTTCCCGTATATTGCGAGGTTATTATGAAGACAAGATATCTCAAGGACGTTGAGTCGGGTATGATCTTCGACCTTATCCTTGACAGTATCAAATTTGATACCGGTATGGTTTACGGAAGCGAGCTTGATTCGATCGCAACCTCGACCCGTTCCATCGTTAAGAATGGAAACAATACCTTTGCTTCTACCTATAAGGTTCAGCAGAGGGCTTATACCAGCAGAATTAAAAAGCTTATTCAAGACTTCGAAAAGAGAATGTAAGCATATAAAAACCACCGACTGTCCTTTGGACAGTCGGTGGTTTTTTATAATCAGAATCCCGCTTTCTTTGAAAGCTGATTTACGTCGATGTCGGCGATTGAGCCGTCTTTGTCGGGGTTGCGCACACCCAGGCGGTAAAGTCCCTGATAGATGCCGCCCTCGATCTGCATAAGCTCATCGTGGCTTCCTTCTTCGGCGATGCGACCGTCCGAGATGACCGCGATCTTGTCTGCACCGCGAACGGTGGAAAGTCTGTGGGCAACGACGATGGTGGTTCTGCCCTTGCAGAGCTCGTCGAGCGCCTGCTGGATGAGGATCTCGGTGGTGTTGTCAAGCGCGCTGGTTGCTTCGTCAAGAATGAGGATCGAGGGGTCTTTGAGGAATACGCGTGCGATCGAAAGACGCTGCTTCTGACCGCCGGAGAGCTTAACTCCGCGCTCACCGATCTCGGTGTCGTAGCCGTGCTCAAGTGTGGATACCCAATCGTGAATGTTGGCAAGCTTTGCCGCTTCAATGACCTCTTCCTCGGTTGCGTCGAGGCGTCCGTAAAGGATGTTGTCGCGGATTGAGCCGTTAAAGAGGAATACGTCCTGCTGAACGATACCGATGTTGCGGCGGAGAGAGTTCATTGTGAGCTGATTTATGCTCTTGCCGTCGATCTTGATGTCGCCGCCCGAGATCTTGTAGAATCTCGGGATGAGGTGGCAGATTGTGGTCTTACCACCACCGGAAGGGCCGACAAGCGCAAGCTTTTGTCCCTTTTCAACGTTAAGGGAAATGCCGTGAAGGACTTCTGCGGAATCCTTGTAGGAGAACTCGACCTGCTCAAACTCGATCTTGCCTTCGACGTCTTTAAGCTCTATTGCATCGGGCAGATCGCGCTCGGGTTCTGTATCGATGATCTCAAGGAAGCGTTCAAAGCCGGTAACACCGTTCTGGTACTGCTCCATAAAGCCGATGAGGGTGTTGATGGGGGAGATGAAGAGGTTGATCGACACCATAAACGCGGAGTATTCGGGGATCGAGATTCTGCCCGCGTTGATGAAAAGACCGCCCGCGATGAGGATGATTACGTTGAAAACGTCTGTGATGAAGGATGTTCCCGAGTGGAATTTGCCCATTGCATCGTAAGCTTTCTTACAAGCGTTGATGAAGGCGTTGTTTCCAACCTCGAATTTTTCGGTTTCCTTGTCCTGGTTGGTGTATGCCTTGGTGACGCGGATGCCCGATATCGAGCTTTCAAGCGAGGCGTTGATGACAGCGTTGCTTGCGCGGCGCTCGGTGAATGCAGAGCGCATCTTTTTGCGGAAATAAGCCGCAACGATAATAAGTATCGGCACGCAGATGAAGATGATGAGCGTCAGCGCCCAGTCGATCGTGCAGAGGTAGATGAATGCGGCGATGAAGGTGACCGAGCTGATAAGCAGGTTTTCGGGACCGTGGTGAGCAAGCTCGCTGATCTCGAAAAGGTCGGATGTCATTCGGGTCATGATCTTACCCGTTTCGTTCTCATCGTAGAAGGAGAAGGGGAGCTTTTGGATGTGCGCGAAGAGATCGCGGCGCATCTGCGCTTGCATTCCGACACCGATGAGGTGACCGTAATACTGAACAAAGTAGCGCAGGAAGAGGCGGATGATGTAAAGCGCAAGAACTATCGCACTTGCTGTGATTATCATCTTTGCCGTTTGCGTTCCGTCAAGGAAAGCCTCGAGCATTGTTTCGGTGATGATCGGGTAGACCATACCGACAAGTGCGATGACGAGAGATGCGAGCATATCAAGCGTCAGCATCCCACGGTGAGGTTTGTAGTAAGCAATGAATCGTTTTAACATTTTTCTTCCACTTTCGATTGTATAAAATATATTATGTATATTATAATACATTTTTCGGGGAAAGTCAACTGTAAATAAGATTTTTTAAAGGAAAACCGACGGCACTTGCCGTCGGTTTTGTCAAATATTATATTATTCTTCCGCATCATCCTGCGGGATAAGGCCGTAAATTCTCTTATCGTCGCGGGCAATGAGCTCAGCGAGCTGGGAGGAGGTCAGGAGTACCTGACGCGGCTTGGTGCCGTCGGGCTGAGTGACGAATCCAAGCTTTGCCATGCGGTCGATGATTCTTGCACCGCGTCCGAATCCGACGTTGATATTTCTCTGCAGGAAGGACGTTGCAACCGTGCCGCTTTCAACGGCAAGCTTGAGAGCATCGAAGAAGAGCTCGTCGAAGCATTCGGATGATCCGCTTGCCGCGCCGCCTCCAACCGCGCCGCCCGTGGGCTTCTTTGCGCCGGGTGTGACGGTGACGATCTGCTCGGATTCCTTTTCGATACGCGAGAGGAATTCATCGTCGTAATGTGCGCCGGAGGAATTTTCCTTGACGAAATTAGTGACTGCAACGACTTCTTCGTCGGTTACGAAGGTGCCCTGAGCACGGATGGGATTCTGCGCGCCGATGGGGCAGAAGAGCATATCACCGCGTCCAAGAAGCTTTTCGGCTCCGACAGTGTCGATGATGGTTCTTGAGTCGATACCCGAAGCAACCGCAAATGCAATTCTCGAGGGGATATTTGCCTTGATAAGACCTGTGATGACGTCAACGGAGGGACGCTGAGTACCAACAATGAGGTGAATACCCGCCGCACGCGCCTTTTGGGCAAGACGGACGATCGAGGTTTCGATCTCGGAGGGTGCGCTCATCATAAGGTCTGCAAGCTCGTCGATAACGATGACAAGTCGGGGTAGCGGTATGAAATCGGGATCTTCTGCCTTCATCATACGGTTGTAGCCATCGATGTCGCGCGCGAGGTTGTTCTCGAAGAGCTCGTAGCGGTGCTCCATCTCGCCAACTGCGGCGTTGAGCGTGCCCGCAGCCTTCTTTACGTTTGTAACAACGGGAACGCGCAGGTGGGGCAGATTGTTATACATCGACATTTCAACCTTTTTCGGGTCGATCATAATGAACTGAACCTCATCGGGGCGCGCTTTGTAGAGCAGCGACATAATGATGCTGTTGATGCAGACCGATTTACCTGATCCGGTAGTACCCGCGATCAGAAGGTGGGGCATTTTTCCGATGTCAATGAAGATCGGCTCGCCCGTGATGTCCTTGCCGAGGCAAGCGAAAAGCTTTGAATTGGCATTCTTGAACTGATCCGAATCAAGAAGCTCGCGGATTGCGACGGTCGAGGAGGACTTGTTCGGCACCTCGACGCCGACTGCGCTCTTACCAGGGATGGGGGCTTCGATTCTGATCTTTGCCTGGAGTGCCATTGCGATGTCGGTCTGAAGATTCTTGATCGAGTTTGCCTTGACTCCGGGTGCGGGGTAGAGCTCGTAGCGGGTCAGTGTGGGGCCGCGCGAGTATTCGATCTTTGCAAGCTTGACGTGGAAGGACTCAAGCTTTTCGATAAGCGTTTCGGCATTCGCGCGGAGCTCGGCATTGATGGCGTCGCGTCCGGGCGAGGTCGATTCGCGAAGGAGTGTCAGAGGGGGGAAGATATATGCGGCAAGCTGTTCGTAGGCTTGCTTTTTCTTTGCTTGGTCGGGGAGAAGGATGCCGTCTTCAACGGGAGCGGGATCTTCGGGCTCTTCTGCGGGAATGTTGATGACGGGTGCTTCGGTGATCTCAAGCACAGCGGGAGCGGGTTCTTCGACCGTTTTCGGTGCTTCGCCAAAAATGGTGTCAACAAGCTCGCCGAAGCTTTCGGGAGATTCGCTTTCACTGACGGGACGAAGGGAATCGAGGATCTTGGTCTTTTCTTTGTCCTTTCCTTTTTCCGCGTGCTTGGTTTCGATAGAGCCGAGGATCTCCATTGCATCGGGATCGAATTCTCCGCCCGAGGGCTTCAGCTCGATTCCGCTGACCGCGGGGGTGTCATCCGCCTCGGGCACGGGGATCACAGAGGCTATGTCATCCTCGGGTTCGGGCGTGGGAGCGGCTTTACGGCGTGTGCGAGGCTTCGGAAGAACTTCTTCAATTTCTTCCTCTTCTTCTTCGGGTTCGATGACCTCGATCTTACGCTCGCGGGGTTTGCTCTTGATTTTTGATATGAGCGAGGAGATCATATCAATGAAGTGTCTGGGCGAAAGTCCGACGTAGAAGATTATGGCAAGCGCAAGCACTGCGATTATAACGATGACGGAACCAACATAGCCGATAAGGCAACGGAAGAATCCGCCAAACAGACCGCCAAAGAATCCGCCTCCGTGAAGCGTGACGCCATGTGTCCAGTTTGAAACCGCTTCTTTGATGCCAAAGATACTCTTGCCCCATTCAGCCCACTTGTAGCCGTCATAAAGGCGTGCGATCGCAAGCGAATGGATGAGAGAGGAGAGAAGCAGAGGAATGGCTGTGCCAAAGACTATCTTTCTTCGGATAATGCCAAGGTCGACGTATCTGCGCCAATAGATTATCATATTGACGAGCACAATCGGAATGAAGTATGCCGGCCAACCGAAAAATCCGAAGAACATATTACGCAACAGATTGCCAAGGTCACCCATCGCGCCATCGATTCCCGCCAAGAGGAAGCAAGCAACGACGAATACCGTGACAACGCCGAGAATGTATGGCATCAGGCGATGCAGGGTTTTCGAGGAGGGAGGCGTGAGGTCGATATCAAGAAGCTCGTCCTCTATCTGAATGGGTTTGCGCTTTGAGCGCTTTTGGGGCTCGTTTTTGCTTGATTTGGGACTTTCATCGTATTTTTCGTAGTCATCGGGGGGCAGTTTTTCGTCTGCCTTCTTTTTCTTACGCGGATTCTTTTCGTAAAGCTCGTCGTAGTAGGCGTAAGGATCGCGCTCGGGGGCTGCTGACTGTGTTTTCTTTGATGCCGAGCTGCCACCTTTTTTGGGCGCGGGGAGGGAATTTTTCTGATTGTTTGCCACGGTGATCTCCTTTCGTGAATGGGATCGGGATATTTGGAAATACTATAAGCGAATTGTCGCTTGAGCAAATTATACCAAATATAATTATATCACGAAATTCGGTAAATTACAAGGGTGATGAGGAATTTTTATGAAAAATAAAGGATCGGTCGCGCTTTGGCTCGGCTTTTTGGCGGGACTGCTAAACGGTCTGCTCGGCGCGGGCGGAGGAATAATACTTGTTCGCGGCGCGGATAAGATCTTGCCGCGCGAATATCAAAGCAGCCGCGACATTTTTGCCAACGCCCTTGCGGTGATGTTGCCAATTTCGGCAGTTTCGGCAATAGCTTACGTGCTCCGCGGCAGCGTTCACGGGCTTGAATTCGCGCCATTTATTCTTCCCGCAATCATCGGCGGAGTCGGTGGCGGACTTTTGCTTGCTGTGATCGACACGCGGTTTTTGCGGCTCATTTTCTCCGCGCTTGTGGTTTGGTCGGGATTTACGATGATATTCTAAAAAATCGATTGCAAAACTGCGTTTTACAATTGGGAACGCGCGTTTATCGCCGTCGCCAAAATCAGAGATTTGGGCTCCTCCCCTCGGCGCGCGGACTCGCTTTGCTCGTCGGGGAGGTGTTTTTTCAGCGGCGAAGCCACCGAAAAAAACAGATTTATATTGATAATGTTTTGTATAGGTATAAAATGATAGATTTTCTTGTGAGCTGTGGGGTTGCACTCCTTTCGGGACTCGGAGTTGGAAGCGGCGGACTGCTCGTCGTGTTTTTAACCAAATACCGCGAGATCGGTCAGCTTTTCGCCCAAGGAGTTAATTTGATCTTTTTCATTTTCTCCTCGGGCGCATCGACTGCCGTCAATCTGCGCGCGCGTAATATCTGCTACGGAGCGGTTAGCCTGATGTCTATCGGCGGCACGATAGGCGCGATAGTCGGAGCGATCGTTGCATCAATGCTCGCGCCTGATCTGCTTCGCATCGGATTCGGGCTTATGTTGCTTGTTGGCGGTATTCCTTCATTTATAAGGTCGGTTAAGTCGCTTTTTGATAATAAGCCTGTGGAAAACCTATAAAATTGCGCGCCTTCAAGAGGGACCCACCCCCTCGCTCCCCCTCCCGTAACCCGGGAGGGGGATGCCTCGCGAGTGCTTGAATTTTGTTTGACAACATTGATATTGCCTATATCTGTATAATTGTGTATCTGTAAAAAGGGACCCCACCCTGCACCCTCCCCGTAAACCGGGGAGGGAATATGTTCAAAGAATTTTGTTCTGAATAAAAAATCCCTCGGATTTGTGAAAATCCGAGGGATTAATCTTATTCAAGCTCAAAAGCTCCGGTATAGAGTCTATAATAGGTTCCTTTTTCTTCAATGAGCTTATCGTGGTTGCCGCGTTCGATGATTCGGCCGTGGTCGAGAACCATAATGACGTCGGAGTTGCGGACGGTGGAGAGGCGGTGCGCGATTACGAATACCGTTCTGCCCTCCATCAGCTTATCCATACCCGCCTGGACGATCGCCTCTGTACGGGTGTCGATCGAGGAGGTCGCCTCGTCAAGGATGAGGCAGGGCGGGTCTGCAACTGCGGCGCGTGCGATTGCGAGAAGCTGACGCTGACCCTGAGAGAGGTTTGCGCCGTTTCCGGTCAGCATCGTGTCATAGCCCTCGGGCAGACGGGTGATGAAATCGTCCGCGCCCGCAAGGCGAGCGGCTTCGATGCATTCCTCGTCGGTCGCGTCAAGGCGTCCGTAGCGGATGTTGTCCATAACCGTGCCCGTGAAGAGGTTGGTTTCCTGAAGAACGATGCCGAGTGAGCGGCGGAGGTCATCCTTCTTGATCTTGTTGATATTGATACCGTCGTAGCGGATCTTGCCGTCGGCGATGTCATAGAAGCGGTTGATAAGGTTGGTGATCGTGGTCTTTCCCGCGCCGGTTGCGCCAACGAAGGCTACTTTCTGACCGGGCTCTGCATAGACGGTTACGTCATGAAGAACCGGCTTGCCTTCCTCGTAGGCGAAATCAACTTCGGTCAGACGAACGTCGCCACGGAGGGGAGTGTATGTGAGAGTGCCGTCGCCGTGGGGATGCTTCCAAGCCCACTTGTGGGTGCGATCTGTGGTTTCCTCAAGCTCGCCGTTTGCATTTTCCTTGACGTTGACGAGAGTAACGTAGCCATCGTCAGCTTCGGGCGTTTCGTCCATGACTGCGAAAACTCGCTCTGCGCCCGCAAGACCCATGACGATCGAGTTGAACTGCTGCGAGAGCTGGTTGACGTTACCCGTGAACTGCTTGGTCATATTAAGGAAGGGAACTGCGATACTGATATTGAGCACTGCCATCGAGGGATCGCGCGAGAGGCAGATGTTGGGGATCTCGGTGATGATGAAGATACCGCCGACGATCGCCATAATAACGTAGAGGATATTACCGATATTGGCGATGATGGGACCCATCATATTCGCGTAGGCGTGTGCGCGGTAGCTGTCCTCGAAGAGATCGTTGTTGACCTTATCGAAATCGGTGATGACCGCGTCCTCGTGGCAGAAGACCTTGACAACCTTCTGACCGTTCATCATTTCCTGAACGTAACCCTCGGCGCGTCCCATAGCTATCTGCTGACGGATGAAGTATTTTGCCGAGCCGCCGCCGACCTTCTTGGATACCATTATCATAAAGATAACGCCGACCATTACAACAAGCGTCATCCATACGCTGAAGTAGAGCATTATTGCAACAACGAAGAGGACGATCGAGCCTGCCTGGATGATCGAGGGAAGTGCTTGAGAGATGAGCTGGCGGAGGGTGTCGATGTCGTTGGTGTAATGCGACATGATATCGCCGTGCTTATGGGTGTCGAAATACTTGATGGGAAGATTCTGCATCTTGTCGAACATCGCGCGGCGCATCTTGCAGAGGAAGCCCTGCGTGATGTATGCCATAAGCTGTGTATATGCGGTGATCGAAAGGAGGGAGAGAGTATAAAGCGTTGCTAGGAGAGTCATAAGCGGAATGACCTCTTTGCTTGCCTCTTCCCACGAAAGGCCTCTTTCCTGTGCGTTTCCGATGATCTCGATGACATTCTGGATGAAGAGTCCGGGAAGAGTTGCGCATGCGGCTGAGAAGAGGATGCAGACGATTGTCACGGGCACGAGAACGGGATAGAACTTAAAGAGCATCTTGACAGTTCTGCCGAGAGTTTTAAAGTTTATCTTACGCTTCATCGGCTTGCCGTCAAATCCCTTGGGAGGCATTTGATTCTTACTCATTTTCGTTACCTCCTGTCTGCTGTTCGTAAACCTCGCGGTAGATTTCGTTTGTCTTAACAAGCTCGTCGTGCTTGCCGATCGCGGAGATCTCGCCCTTATCGAGGACGATTATCATATCTGCGTCCTGAACCGATGCGATACGCTGTGCGATGATGATCTTTGTGGTTTCGGGAATGAATTTCTTGAATCCCTCACGGATGAGGGCGTCGGTGCGGGTATCGACCGCACTTGTTGAGTCGTCAAGAATGAGAATTTTAGGCTTTTTCAGCAGTGCGCGGGCAATGCAAAGACGCTGCTTCTGACCGCCCGACACGTTTGTTCCGCCCTGCTCGATGAAGGTATCGTATCCCTCGGGGAAGGAGGAAACGAAATCGTGCGCCTGAGCGAGGCGGCAAGCCTCGACCATTTCCTCGTCGGTAGCGTTCGGATTACCCCAACGGAGGTTTTCCTTGATGGTGCCCGAGAAGAGAAGATTCTTCTGCAGAACCATCGAAACCGAATCGCGAAGAGTGCGAAGATCATATTCGCGTACATCGGTGCCGCCAACCTTGACCTGACCATCGGTTACGTCATAAAGACGGGGAATGAGCTGAACGAGAGTGGTTTTTGACGCGCCCGTTCCGCCAATGATGCCGACGGTTGCGCCCGAAGGAATATGGAGATCGATTTCCGAAAGCGCGTTCTTCTTTGCCTTTGCGGAATACTTGAAGTTTACGGAATTGAAGTCGATCGAGCCGTCCTTGACCGTTGTCTTGCCGCCCTCGGGACTTGTAAGGGTGGGTTCTTCGCCAAGTACCTCGCCGATACGCTTGATGGATTCGGCAGACATTGTCAGCATAACGTAGATCATCGAGAGCATCATAAGCGACATGAGGATCTGCATACCGTATGTGAGCATCGCAGAAAGCTGACCGACGTCAATATTCGAGCCGGTGCCCGAGATGATGAGATACGAGCCGAAGGTGAGGACGAATACCATATTGAAGTAGAGGCAGACCTGCATAAGGGGAGTGTTGCAGGCAACGATGCGCTCCGCCTTTGTGAAGTCGCGGCGGATATCCTCGGATGCCTCGCCGAAGCGCTCGCGCTCGTAATCTTCACGCGAAAAGCCTTTAACTACGCGCATACCGCGGACGTTTTCCTCGATAGACTCGTTGAGTCGGTCGTACTTCTTGAAAACTCTGCGGAATGCGGGCATCGCCTTCCGGGCAACAAGGAAAAGTCCTGTGATAAGAACGGGAACAACTACAACGAAGGTCGTTGCAAGAGAGCCGCCCATATAGTATGCCATGATGATCGAGAAGAGGAACATCAGGGGCGAGCGGATGGCAGTGCGGATGATCATCATATAAGACATCTGCACGTTTCCGACGTCTGTGGTGAGTCGGGTTACGAGTGAAGCAGTCGAGAAGTTGTCAACGTTCTCGAAGGAGTAGGTCTGAATCTTGCGGAAGAGGTCGCCGCGCAGATTCTTTGCAAATCCCGCGCTCGCCTTGGCGCAGGTGAATCCTGCGATTCCGCCGCAACAGAGCGATGCCATTGCCATGCAAACGAGCAATGCACCCGTCAGCAAAAGCTCGCGCATTTCCGCTCCCGCTTTAATACTGTTAACGAGGTCAGCGGTGATAAAGGGAATGAACACCTCAATTATAACCTCGCCGATAATGAAGATAAGGGTGAGTATTGAGGGGAGCTTGTATTCCCTGACACACCCAAGAAGTCTTTTTATCATTTTGGTTTTCCTTTCTGCCGCAAAGGCAAATTTTATTACAACATATATTATACTAAAAATAAAAAAATAAGTCAATATCAAATCTGCCGAAAAGAGGAAAAAGACAAGGGCACTTTGTGGTGCCCTTGTCGGTAGTTGATTTGGTGAATAAATTATTCCTTGAACTCAGGAGCCTCATCGAGAAGTTTGCGCAGAAGCTTGTAGAGGGTATAGATCTCCTCGCGCTCGAGAGCAATGTGTTTCATCATTTCCTGCGGTACAGCAAGAGCCTCATCCTTGAGAGCCTCGCCCGCAGCTGTGATCTCAACATTGAGAACGCGCTCGTCCTCCTTGGAACGGGTGCGGACAAGATAACCCTTTGCCTCAAGAGTTTTGAGAACGGGGGTGAGAGTGCCCGAGTCGAGATAGAGCTTTTCGCCGAGCTGCTTTACGTTCTGGGTTTTCTCTTCCCAGAATACCATCATTACAATGTACTGAGTGTATGTAAGTCCGATCTTATCAAGATGAGGACGGTATCTTTTGATCATTTCGCGCGAAGCGGCATAGAGAGGAAAGCAGAGCTGACTGCGAAGGCTGAGGGATTTATATTTTTCTTCCATTTGAAACCTCCGATTGGTTATTTAATGCTCACTAATTATAGCACAAATCGATCGGAATTTCAAGAATATTATCGAAATTTCTAAAAAATTTAATTCAATTATTCGGATTTTTCGATAAAATTAATTGCATTTGATATTCATTTCGGTAGCTACCGTCCTTCTGTTTGATAGCGTTCGGTATCATCCCCGTAATGCGGAATCCGAATTTTTCATATAGCGCGCGTGCACGGGCGTTGCCTTCGATGAAATCAAGCTCGACGATCTCCGTGCCGTCGTGTTCCTCTGCCGCAGAGATCATCTCGCGGAAGAATGCCGAACCGATGCCGATGCTCCAATATTCTTTGAGAATCGCTATGGCGACCGTAGCGCGATGCGAGGTTTTTGCGCCGCTTCGAAAGCTGATCTCGCAGTTACCCGCAATCTTGCTGTCAATGAAGCAGGTTATGGCGAGTGTGTTTTTCGATTCACGTTGGCTTTTGACCCATTTTTCTTCCTTTTCGACCGTCACGCTTTCCCATTCCTCGGGGGTACGAAGAAGAAATTCAGTCTCTCCGCAGGCTTGTTTTATGTATTCAAGCATTCCCGCCGCATCGCTGATCTCGGGTGTTTTCAGTATGGCACTCCTGCCATTTTTGAGTGTTATTTCTTTGGGTTGGAATATCATTATTCAATCTCCTTTTTGTAAAACGTAAGCGTAAGATTCTCCTCAACTTGCAGGGATAAATTCATATCACTATATCCCGCTTTTTCGTAGCAACGGCGGTTTTTGTTCATATCTGTGGGAAAATCTACGTAGAATCTTTTGGCATCGGGGAATTCTTTTTCCGCAAGCTTGATGGCTTTCGGTGCGATGCCTTTGCCTTGATGATCGGGGTGGATGTAGAGTCTGCCGAGGTAGTATTCGCCGTCCTCGAGGAAGGTATCGGGGAACCACTTGCCGTGAACGCGGTAGAATATCGCGCCGACGATCTTTCCGTTAGCAAGGATGGTGAAATGGCGGTAGTTCTCATTTAGTCTGATCAGTATATCCTCGACACCGCGCAGGCACGGGTTGCCGGGGTCGTGATATTTTTCGTAAAGGGGCAAAAATGCCGCCTTTTGTATTTCTATCAATTCCTCGGCTTCCGAGGGATGTGTTTCTCTTATTGTAATTTCCATATCTATTCCTTCCTGAAAATATCAAGCATATGATTTGTCGCGCCGATCATATCGGGGCGTTCGCAGATGCAAAGGTGGTATCTCATATAAAACTCAAAATCTTCGTCGTCAAGCTCGGAAAACTCCCGTCGCATGAAGTGGACGAGCATATCCGTGCCGACGTAGTGTAGGCGGGTGACGTTGAATCCGGACATCAGCGCGTCGATATCCTCTTTGCGATGGAGTTGAAAAACATCCACGGGCTCAGAGAAGAGTTTGAAGGTTTTTTCATCAATCTTATGTTCGGCACGTGCGGGTTTAAGTATTCTTTTTCCGATGCAGGCTTGATACATAGTAAGATCACTGTTGCAGTAAGCGGCAAAAATGATCCCGCCCTTTTTCGTCACTCGGATCGCCTCCGAAAGTGCTTTCTTCTGATCCTCTACCGTGTAAAGATGGTACATCGGTCCGAGAAGAAGGGTGATGTCGTATTGCTCGTCCTCGATCTTTAAATCAAGCGCGTCGCCCTGTGTGACCGTGATCTTTTCTGTGGGCGTTGTGTGCGCCTTGAAGACTTCGATATTACATTCCATCAGCTCGACGGCATCGACCTCGTAGCCGCTCTGCGCGAAATAGTGCGAATACCGCCCCGTCCCCGCGCCGATCTCGAGTATCTTCATGCCGGGGCGAAGATATTTTTCGATATAATTGACCGTCGTGATAAATTCCACGCTTCCGTGGCGCGAGAGCAGACGTCCGTCTTCCTTGCCCTTCGAGTAATAAGCCGTGAGCGCTTCGAGTCTTTCCATTATGTTTTTCTCCTTTATGTTAAATAATTAATAAACAAAAAAGACGGTGCAAATCGAGATCAATACTTCGACTTGCACCGTCTATATCCAAAATATAATCCTATAATACGATTATTATGAAATTTGGGTACGACAATACAAGCCCGACGAATACCAAAGGGAGTATTCTCCGTGCATAGGGACATTATTATTAAGCACAAACTTAATAGTTGTCATTGCCGTATACCTTTCATAAAAATTTTCGCTAATTATAGCACAAAAGAGAAGACTTGTCAATAGGTAATTTCAAAAAAATTGAAATTATCAGCAATCAAGCATAGTCTTGCCCTCGCCGACGAGTCCTTCGAAGTCCTTTTTGAAGGCTTCAACGGCATAGGTGACGGTGGGATTTGCGATAAGACCCTCGATGATGTCGGGTGCGCAGGTAGCGCAACCGCATCCGTAAGCGGCGAGAGCCTGAACCTGCTGGCTGTTCTTGAAGCTTGCGGCGAGGATCTCGGTCTTATAGCCGCCGTTTACGAAGATATCGTGCATCGTCATAGCGGACTCAATGCCGTTTGCGCCGAGGTTGTCGATGCGGTTGACGTAGGGAGCGGCGTAATCCGCGCCCGCACGTGCGGCGAGATATGCCTGCATGGGGGTGTAGATCGCGGTCGCGGTGATCTTGTAGCCGTCAGCGGAAAGCACCTTCATCGCCTTCAGACCCTCGCGGGTGACGGGGATCTTGATGAAGGTGTCCTTGCCAAGGACCTCGGTGATCTTTGCGGCTTCCTTCATTATGCCCTCTGCATCTGCGGAGATGACCTGAACGTGGAGCTCCTTGTCACCAAGAAATTCTCTTATCTCGGAAAGTACCTCAAAGGGAGGGCGTCCGCTCTTTGCAAGGATAGAGGGGTTGGTGGTTACGCCATCAACGGGGAAGAATTCGGAGATTTCTTTGATTTTCTGAATGTTAGCGTCGTCGATAAGTAGTTTCATTTTTATATACCTCTTTTTAATTAATATCTTAAATTTAGCAGGAAAAAGATTCCGCGTAGCGGACAGCTTCCATCGCGTCCTTCGCGTACTTGTCCGCGCCGATCCGCTCGGCATATTCGCGGTTGAGGACGGCACCGCCTACGACGATCTTTGCCCACGGTGCAGATTCGCGAAGCTGCTTGATCGTTTCCTCCATCGCGGGGACGGTGGTGGTCATCAGCGCGCTGAGTCCGACTATGGGCGCGTGCAGACGAACGGTTTCCTCAACGATCTTCTCGGGCGGTACGTCACGTCCGAGGTCACACACGGGGTAGCCGTAGTTTTCGAGAATTAGCTTGACGATGTTTTTGCCGATGTCGTGGATGTCGCCCTTGACGGTTGCGATCACGAAGGACGGTTTGTCGGTAGCCTTGCCGCTCGGCATATGGGATTTGATGACCTCGAATGCCGCTTTTGCCGCCTCCGCACTCATAAGAAGCTGAGGCAGATAGACTGTCTTTTTCTCAAATCCGACACCGACGGTATCAAGAGCGGGGATGATCTCGTTCCCGACGATCGAAAGCGGCTCGTTATCCGCGATCAATGCCTCGGTGAGTGCGCCCGCGCGGTCTTTTAGTCCCTTTACGATTGCCTTTTGAAGCTCGGATGCGAAATCCTCTTTGACCTCGGTGACTGTCTGCGTGACGGTGTTCACCGCTTGAGCCGAGGAGATGAAATCTGCGCAGTTTTCGTCGAGTCCTGCAAGCGCGCGGTAGGCGTAGTAGGCGTTCATCATTTCGGCGGAATAGGGATTCATTATCGCCGCCGAGAGCCCGCGTCCGAGCGCGAGGGCGAAGAAATTCGAGTTGATAAGATCGCGGTTCGGGAGCCCGAAGGATACGTTTGAAACGCCGAGGGATGTGTGGCAGCCAAGCTCATTTCGGATCATTCCGACAGCGCGGAGAGTTTCGCGTGCGGCGCCAGTGTCCGCACTTATCGTCATTGCAAGTGGATCGAAGATGATGTCCTTCTTCTCAATGCCGTATTTTTCAGCTTCGGCGAGAATGCGTTTCGCGATATTGAAGCGCTCCTCGGCTGTCGCGGGGATGCCGCTGTCATCGAGCGTAAGTGCAACGATCAAGCCGCCGTACTTTTTCGCAAGCGGGAAGACTGAATCCATACTCTCCTGTTTGCCGCTGACCGAGTTTATCATTGCCTTGCCGTTGTATCGGCGCAAAGCAGATTCCATTGCGGTGGGATTCGAGGTGTCTATCTGCAAGGGAAGATCGATGATCGCTTGAAGCTCGGTGATGGCTTCGGTCAGCATTTCGACCTCGTTGATGTCGGGCAATCCGACGTTGACGTCAAGAATATGCACGCCCTTTTCCTGCTCGGCGATGCCCTCCTTGAGGATGTAATCAATGTCGTGTGCTTTGAGTGCTTCCTTGAAGCGCTTTTTGCCCGTTGGATTGATGCGCTCGCCAATGAGGATCGGTTCTTTATCAAATATCACTGCGTGGGTGTAGGAGGAAACGCAGGTGATGTTTTTCTTTTCGGTTTCGACAGGTGCAATGCCTTCGCAAGCCTTGACGGTCGCGGCGATATAATCGGGGGTCGTTCCGCAGCAGCCGCCCGCGATGCGAACGCCTTTTTTGACAAGAGAGGCAACCTCTGCTGCAAAATCGTCGGCGCTTACGTCATAATGCGTTTTGCCGCAAACCGAGCAGGGCAGACCCGCGTTGGGCTTGAGCAAAACGGGGACGGAGGCGTATTTGAGATATTCCTCGACTATCGGAGCGAGAGCTTTCGGACCGAGCGAGCAGTTGACGCCGATCGCATCTGCCCCCATACCCTCGAGAAGCGCGACCATAGCCGCAGGCGATGCGCCCGTCATCAGCTTGCCGTCTTCGCCGTATGCATTCGAAACGAAAATGGGCAGAGAAGAGTTTTCCTTTGCCGCAAGAAGCGCGGCTTTGGTTTCGTAGCTGTCGTTCATCGTTTCGATCACGATGAGATCGGCACCGTGTTTTACGCCAAGCTTTACCGTTTCGGCAAAAATAGTGACAGCATCCTCAAAATCAAGGTCGCCGTAGGGTTTTAGCATCTTGCCCGTGGGGCCGATGTCGAGAGCAATGAACTTTTCCTGCAATTCGATACTCAATTCAGCCGCCGCACGCGCATTTTGAATTGCGGCTTTGACAATGGAATCGAGTTCATCTGCGGAAAATTTAAGTATATTTGCGCCGAAGGTGTTGGTATTTACGATATTGCTACCCGCATCAAAATAGGCGCGGTGGATGTCAATTATAACCTCGGGGTGCTCAAGATTCCATCTTTCGGGAAGCTCACCCGGGCAGAGCCCGCGTTCTTGCAGAAGCGTGCCCATTCCGCCGTCGAGGAAGACTATATTATTTTTCAGAAATTCTTTGATACTCATTTTTAACTCCTATTATCGCCGTGACAGATTTCGATGGCGACATAAGCATACTTTCGTTCAGCGAAAGCCCGATCTTTCGCGGGCAATCGAGCGCACGAAAGATCTCTTTTTGAAATTCAAGCGGAAGATCGCCGTAGCCGGGGCTGAATCGCGAGCCGCCGTATTCTTTGTTAAAGATCTCGCAAAGTGCCTCGATCCTCTCGGCTCCGATAGCCCCAAAGAGAAGTGACTTTGTCGGCGAAACGCTTGCGTAACGCGCGATAAGGCGGTCGATCCCGATGCCGATAGTTGCCGCGAATATAACAGCTTTGTTGCATCCTTCAAGGTGATTTTTCAGTCCCTTCGATTCGACAGAATCAAAGAAGGACACGGGAAAATCACCGTAGCAGACTTTATATGTCAGCTTGTCCATAGCCTCGGAAAGGCATTCCTCGAGAAGGGTTTCGATCTCGGGAGCGTCGCCGCGAACGCCCGCATAGCGCAGAATCTCGCGTATGTCGAGGGGCGGAGCCTCGTATGTTTTGGTGTAGACCATCATCCGAGAATGTCGGAGAGATTGCGAAGGATCGCCTCGGCAACGTCGGGCTTGTTCATTGAATAAACGTGAACGTTTGTGATTCCGTTGGCAAAAAGGTCGATGATCTGGTCGGTTGCGTATGCGATTCCCGCCTGCTTCATTGCCGCGGGAGTGGTGCCGAATTTATCGACGAGGGACTTGAATCTTTGCGGCATAAAGGAGCCCGAGAGCTTGATAGCGCGATCGACCTGGTTGCCGTTTGTTATCGGCATAATTCCGGGGATGATTGGAACGGTGATGCCGGCTTCGCGGATCTTATAGAGGAAATTATATAGCAGATTGTTGTCGAAGAACATCTGCGTGGTCAAAAACTCGCATCCCGCCTCTACTTTTTCCTTGAGATACTTAATATCTTCCTTTTGATTTGCACTTTCGGGATGTATTTCGGGATAGCAAGCGCCGCCGATGCAGAAATCGGCACCCGATTCCTTCAGCTCACGGACGAGCTCTACCGCGTGCTTGTAGTCCCAATGCGATCGGTCAGCGTTTTCAAGTCCCGCGGGGATATCGCCGCGCAAAGCCATAACGTTTTCAATACCTGCAGACTTCATATCCTCAATGCGCTCGCGAACGGTTTCGCGCGTCGAGGAAACGCAAGTCAGGTGCGCCAGAGTTGGCACGCCGTAATTTGCCTTGATATTCTTTGCAATATTGAGGGTATATTTGCTCGTGCCACCGCCCGCGCCGTAGGTGACGCTCATAAAGGAAGGACGGAGCTTGGCAATTTCTTCGGTCGCGTGTTTGACGCTTTCAAAAGCCGTGTCGGTTTTTGGGGGAAAGACCTCGAAGGAGAGGGATAGCTTGTCATTTTTGAAAAGTTCGGTAAGTTTCATTTCTATGTACCCGATTTTTGGAAATATATAATAATTATATCACATTAATTGTATTAAATCAATAGAAAAAACGGCAATAAGATGCCGTTTTTAATTATAAAATTATTGATCCGCCATTTTTCATCTTGTTTTGGAAAGCCGCAAAATCGATCGTCTGCACACTTTTGCCCGATGAGAGTGCTTCATAGCAGGCAACTCCCGCCGCTTCGCCCGTTTGATTGAGCGAGATCATAACGCGGAGTGCACCGTGTGCGTCCTTGTCCGAATCTATGCACCGTCCGCAGACGAGCAGATTCGGAATGCTTTCGGGCAGTATAGCGCGGTAGGGTATCTGCCAATAATGCGGATATTCGCCCGCGTCCTCTCGCCAACGCACCTCTTCGATCTCACCCGACGGTGTGCTGTGCCGCTCGAAGCCGTCAAGATAGCGGAAGGTCGTCGGCATTTGCGGAATATGGACGTCAACGGGATATGCGCAGTAGCCTATCGCATCGTCAAAAGCTTTTCCGTAATATATATCCTCTCCCTTGATCTGATATGAGCAACGGAGCTGACGCGTTTCACGAATGCCGGTCATTGCCGAGAGACCGACGAGCGAAAGCTCGTTTCCGCAAGGATCGCTTTCGCGCAGAATATTCATCATCTCACGCACCTGACGTCTGCCTTCGATCTCGGCGCGTGTGAGGATATCGGCGTCCGAGCAATCACCGACAAATTGCGCCTTGCACCAGTTAGACACATTTTTAGTGCCCGGGGTGTTGATCTCCCAACCCGCTCTGCCTCCGATGCGAAGTCGGTTTTCATCGCTTCGGAGGATGTTGTTCGGCTTTGTCAGCTTTTCCCATCCGGCAATGCGCGCACCGGTTGTCGCGGGCTGAAAATCACCGTGATAATATACTTCCATTCCCATGTCTGCCCCAAGAAATCCGTCGGCAGTCGCATCTATGAAAAATTTCGCACGGATGGCAAAGCGTCCCGATCTGTTTTCGATTATGACAGCTTTCAGCTCACCATCTTCGACGTATGGCGCGGAGTAGCGCGTGTGAAGATAGGGTGTGATGCCCGATTCAAGTATCATACGGTCAAGCTCGATCTTCATTTCCTCGGTGTTGAGGATATAGGTGCTGTAATACGGCGCGCGCCATTTGTTCTCCTTCGGAGGACGGATTCGCAGACCGTTCGGAACGGCTTTCAGGCGCTCAAGCATTTCCTCGGTAAGTCCTGCAATGATCTGCCTTTCATACGTATCATCAGTCAGCGAATGCCAGATGCACACGAAGCTGTTCGTTGCAGTGCCACCGAAAGCACCTGCCGATTCGACTATGGCGACCTTCGCGCCGAGACGCGCCGCGCGAACAGCCGCAAAAACGCCCGTGCAGCTTCCGCCGAGGACGACGATATCAACATCATTTATAACCTTTATATCCCTTGCGGGTTCTCTGATATATCCCATTTTAACTCCTTATTCGATGGTAATTATAATATTACCCGTGGAAGTTCTGATCTTGCAGGTTCCTCCCGAGGTAGTGTGCGGCACTTTGATGCTTCCGGAGCTCGATTCGGTTATGAAAATCTTTTCTGTCAGCAGAGTGCCTTCAACCCTTCCCGTGTCGGTGTCGATATCGATCTCTTCAGCATCCGAAAGGTTAAGCTTTACGTCACCCGTCGAGGTTTCGATCTCAAACGCGCCCGCGAGAGTGCTCGTCAGGGTTACATCCCCCGTACTGCGCTTGATAATTATATCTTTTTCAACGTATACGTTTTTGAGCAAAATATCTCCGGTTGATCCCTTCGATGTGATTTCTCCCGCCTCAACGGAGTGGAGCTCGGTTCGTCCCGCACTGCTCTCAAGTGTTATGTCGCCCGAGGCTTTGACATTTTCGATAAATATTTCACCCGTCGAGACGCTTGCTTCAAGGGAGGTGAGCACTTGATCCAAAACGGTGATATCTCCCGTGGAGGAGGCAATACCGAGCTCTCCATTGATCTTGGCAAGGAATTTTATATCACCCGTGGAGGTCGCGACCGACGATCCCGTGAACGAGAGTTTCTCGGAAACGGTAATGTCACCCGTGTCGGTTGCCGCTGTCAGGGAAGTGTAGTGGCTTTCGGGGAGATAAAGAGTCAAGCTTACCTCTCCGCTGAAGATCCCGATGTGATCAAACCACTTTCTGTTGTCAACGATCTTGATAACGAGCACGTCGGAATCAATCGCATATTCGATCGTTTGCGCTTTGCTCTCATCGCAAACGATCTTACATTCGCCGTTTTCGGATGGGAGAATGGTCAGATCGTGCTCTTGCGTAGCTATGAGCACGTGGTTGAAATCACCTTCGATGGTGTAGGTGGATTCTTCAAAAGATTCGGTCGCAAAACCCTCAAGACTGAAATCCGTCATAATAAACGCCGCGCCCGTTATTGCGATGCCCGCAATGAGAAGAAGAACGGCAACCAGGACGGCAACAATGTCTTTTTTCATTGTTTTTTCTCCTTTCCTATAAATAGCGACTTGAAAAATACGCGAGTCAGCCAAATAATGCCGCGGACTCCCCACTTGCAAACAAATATCCAAAGCACCGAAAGTCCCGCAAAGAACAAACCGCCGCCGAGCAGGAAGAGTGCGGAAGGCGTGTTGCCCATTACGAAGAATAACGGTGTCGCTACGATCCCCGCAAATGCGCACGCAACGAAGCAGGCTTCAACGGCAAAAAGCACGATGATGAGTGACCAAAGTGTCACGTATACCGAAAATATGACAGCTGCCGCCGCGATAAGAAGCGGGAACCAAAGCGGAAAACCGATGATCATCACGGCGATCTCCCACCCGCGGAAGGATCGTTTCGGCTTAACCTTTTCTTTTATTATTTTCGGAAGCGGCGTGTCCTTGATGATCTGCGCGCGGATCTCATCAATGCTTCCAATCTCTGCGACGGATTCCTCCTCGGTGAGTCCTTCCTCAATTCTGTCGTCGATCATTTCGGAGTAAAATTCCAAGCTTTTTTCAATATCTTCCTCGGGCAGACCCGCAAGCGCGGAAGCAAGCTCGATCAAAAACTGTTCCTTATTCATTTTCGGTATCCCCCTTCGTCACAAATTTGTATATAGACATGATCTCTTTCCATTCGTTTTTGAAATCCTCGATGCGCCCGAGCCCCGCGTTTGTTATATGATAATATTTGCGGAGTCTGCCGTTATGCTCGGCGGTGCGGACGGTGAGCAATTCCGCCGCTTCGAGCCGGCGGAGGATGGGATAGAGGGTCGACTCGGAGATCTCAATGAACGGCTTTATGTCCTTGATGATCTGATAACCGTAGGAATCCTCTTCCTTGATCGCCGCAAGCACGCAAACGTCAAGAAGCCCGCGCTTCATTTGAATATCCATCTGATACCTCCTTTGACATAATACTATGTTATGCATAGCATATCATAACGGAGAGGGATTGTCAATAGGTTTGATGAAAAAAGCACCGAAAAATCGGTGCTTTTCATTGATTATTGAGTTGTTATTCTACAATTTCAAAAAACGAGGAGGAACTGACTGCTTTGTAAACATCACTATATGTTAAGTTTCCCCATTCGACACCGCGGTTTTGGCTATCGATCTCTCCGGTGGATTCGTATTTGAGCCACAATTCATCAAAGTTCTTTTCTGCAATGGTTTTTCCATCACTTTGCGCAAGAGATATCTCTTGATTGTAACCGCTATCGCTGTTATAAAAATAATAGGTTTCGCAAGTATCGTACATACTTTCGGGATTGGACCAAGTATAAACACTGACAGAAACGTAATAGTTTGACTTGTTGACATATAATTCAACTAATCTTTTGTTTTCTTCGGTCTTGCCGAGTGAATCGATTTTTGCTATAGTTGTGTCCAGCATAAAGAATCCAAAGCGTTCTGCAGATCCTTTGCGTTCCACCTTGTCATCTCCGGAAGAGTCTTCTTTCTTGTCGCAAGCGGCAAAAGAGAAGACCATAAGTACAGCCAATAAAAGTGCGATAAGTTTTTTCATATCGTTTTCTCCTTGTTTTTTATTGAAGTTACAGTACATTTTATTGTGAATATATTATACTACACCCGGAAATGAATGTCAAGAGGGGGGATGCTATATTATCTTGCAATTATTTTGTTTTGCTGTTTATATTAAATTATAATTTAAAAGCACCGAAAAATCGGTGCTTTCAGATTTATTTCTTACATTTAACAATCTCTTTGATCTTTACAACGAAGTTCAAATTGATCGCCTCGGTCGCGCCGCGCTTTTCAATGAGGATCGCGCCCTCGGTGACTTCCTTGATCACGCCGCTGAACTGATTGCCGTCGAAGGCGAAGATGATGCATTCTTTTTCGATAAATCTCTTTGCAAGCTCAAACATTTCTTTGTTCTCCAATTCTTTATTAAGTATTTTGTTTGCTAAAATAGTTCTTTTTCTGCGTCTTTGTGCGGGTAATATGACTAAAAGCAGGATCCATATAGGAAGTAAGGCAGCAAATGTTGAAGGTTCCATATTATTTCCGTCCGTTCTTCATATTTATATACTTTTTCGCGCAAAAGATGAATACCGCAAGGTATACCCCCATCAGAGCGCCGTGCAACGCCGCGACCGGATAGTTGCCCAAAGTTATTTGGATTACACATTGAGGCATAAGACAGCAGAGGAAGAGAATGAGCAAGGGGGTCATTCTGCCCTTGAGCACGCGCTCCATCATCATAAGTTTTGATTCCTCATCGCAGAAGATGCCCTCGTCCTCGCACATTTCTGCGGCGGGCTTGCGGAAATAGGAATATCCCGCGTAGCTCTGAAGATACTCCCAACCGCAGTCGGAGAACATCTGAAGGTATTCATCCGGATTTTTTTGCGCATCCTGATTATAGTCAAGCTGATATACGATGTCCTCGGGCGTGCATTTTTCGAAATGATAAACGCCAAGTCCCGTGACCTTTATGAATTTCCAGCCGTCCTTGTGCATTTCGCGGAGATATTTTTCTTCTTTTTCGTATTCAAATATGCTGAAATACCTGAACAGCTTTTTGCAGTAGTTTGAGTTTTTCATTTCGTTTCTCCCTTCGCGATATTGTAAAGACGCTCGATTCGCTTGATCTCAAGCTCAAGGACCTCCTCGCCGAGCGGCGTGATGTTGTAGATCTTTCGCTTGTCCTCCTCGCGGATGAAGCGGATTACACCGTCCTTTTCCATTTTGGAAAGGCTGCCGTACATCGTTCCCGGAGCGAGCCTTATTGCACCCTCGGTCAGTTTTTCGACCGTTTGAACAATGCCGTATCCGTGGTTCGGTTCGCGCAGGCAGAGAAGGATGTAAAAGGCTGTTTCCGTCATTGGAACGTAGACCTTTTTTATATGCTGATCCATTTCTTCCTCCTTGTGTTTCACTGCGATATATCGCACTTCGATGTATCGTACCTATATTATATCGCACTTCGATATATTTGTCAAGGGGTTTTTGAAAAAAATATAAAAAATCACCGCATTTTTGCGGTGATTTAGTGTTTAAATGAATATAAACCAAATAATTTTGCTGACGATGTGCACCGTCGCGTGGCTGATCATGGCGTAGTGAAGCCCGTGCTTACGGTAAAGCCAACCAAAAAGCATACCGAATCCACCGTTGAAAAGGAAGCAACGTAAGAGAAGCATCGGAGAAAGCTCGCCAAACGTCACAAGAGTTGCGGGCAGATGACCTGCGGCAAAAAGAAGTGCCGCGACGATGTTAGCGATGACAAATACTTTGGCGGGGATCTCTTCGCATTTCTTATAAAAGATTTTGGAGATCAGGAACGCTATCATCGACATAACGAAGAGCCGCATCAGTATCTCCTCGATGATTCCGCCGTAGAGGATCGAAGCGATGATTCCATAGACAGTCATTCCCGCGGCGGTGCTTTCCTTGATGCCGTCGATCAGATTGCCGAAGGTCCACGGGTCGAGGCTGAAAATGATTCCCGCGATAACGGAAAGGATCAAAGTGACGGTAAGCGAGCGCTTTTCGAATTTGATCGGCTTCCACAGCCCAAGCTTTTCGGCAAGAATGCAGCCGAAGATGCAGCAGAACATAATCAGTCCGACGTTTTGGATAACCGTGATTATCCAAACGATCGCCATACTTCCAACTTGTGCAACCGCCTCCTCAAGAATTTCGGGCGGGTACATCTCGAACTGATAAAGGCAGGTAAAGATGATCGCAACTATCGCGATCGGCAGAATCGAGAGAGAGAAGAGCAGCGATTTTTTGAGCGTGCTCATTTTGCGCTTTCCTTTCGTCCGTAAACCTCAACGCAAAATCCCTTGTGTCCGCATTCGGGGCAGCAGAGCTTGCGGGTCGTGGGTGTGTGATTTGCCCAGAACATTTCCTTGAAGCTCGGCTTGAAGATGTGATTGCACTTGGGGCAGATATATTCCACGCGCTTATAGTAGAATATGCTCATCCAAATTCCAATAGCAATTACGATGGGCAGACCGATGGCGATAAAGGGCCACCAGATGCCTTCAAGGATACCGAGCATAAATGTGCCGATTTCTGCGATCTCTGCAATGATGCCTATGATAATCATAGTCCAACGCATACGGTAAAGTTTCTTTTTGTTTTCCATTTGAATTGCTATATCACCTAAAGATTCAAGAGAGAAGTCAGAAGTCTTTTTGAGACCTCGGCGCAGTTCCTCGACCATTTCGAGCTTCTTTTGCAGAGATTCGGCTTCTGCTTTAAGCTCTGCCTCGTGCTGATCGAGAATGATCGAAATGACGCTTTCGGGATCGTCCTCAGCAAAGAGCTCGCCGATAGTGTTGATCGGCAGACCCATCTCGCGGAGAAAGCAGATGGTTTTCATCTTGGATAGATCGTCCTCGGAATAAAGACGTCTGCCGCCCTCGGAAAGCTCACTCGGGATCAGGATCCCGCGCGAATCGTAATACTGAACCGTCCGCACGGAAACGCCGCAAAGCTTTGCGATCTCTCCCGTTGTGTATTTTGACATAGCATTCACCTCCTTGTGCCGTAATTATAGCATATTACGCAGCGTCACAAGCAATACCCTACGCAGGATGATTTTTATAAATTTTTGAAAATATGTTCCCCTGCGCGCAAAACGGTATTATTATATTTCACTTCTGCTTCGCCTTCGATATTGATGCGGAGCGTGATCTCTTTGTTCTCGCGCGTCCATTCGACAGAAATCTTTCCGCCCGCGAGCGCGGTATTCGCGCAAACGTGATTTGCCTCTTCGGTAAAATAAGGAGCAATTTCAATTTCCTTGTCGATTTTAATGCCCGCGAGCATGCTGTAAAGAATTGCGTCAACGCTGCCGAACATACAGTGGTTCTGTGATTTTCCGCCGTCCCATTGCTCGGGCAGAGTCGTTTTTCCGTGCGTCATATCGAGCCACGATGGGTAGGTGTCTTGCAAAAGAAGCTTCATCGCAACGTCGCACCGCCCACCATCGCGCAGAGCTTCCATTATATATTTCGTTCCGAGAATGCCGGTTGTCAGATGGTAGCCGTGAGCCTCGACGTTTGCAACGAGTTTATCAACTGCTGTGGGAATGTCATTTTCGGGAATCACACCGAGCTTGAGCGCAAATGAAAGGCTGAACTGCGAGTTGCCGTCGAATACGATATTTTCCGCATCGTAGAAGGTATCAAGAATGATCTTTTTCTGATTTTCGATCAGCTTTGCAATCTCCGTCGAGTCGCTTTCGAGCTCATCGAGCACGTTCTTGGCGATTATGAGATTATAGAGATAGTAAAGTGTCGAGCAGGATTCGGGGTCTCCGCGCGTCCAACCCTCGTCACGCGACATCCAATCGCCGTAACGGGTTTTTGGAAGGATCGGTCCCTGCGTTTTGAGAAATTCGATATATCTCATCAGAGCGGGCACGTATCTTTCAAGCGCGCTCTTGTCGCGGTAGAAGAGGAAATGATCCCAAAGAATGATCGAGAAGCCCGAGGACCAGTCGATCGAGTGGAATTGATCGTGCCAGGGAGCGATATGCGGCATCCCGCCGGTTTCGGAGTGAGCACAGAGAGCAATATCTTCGAGAAATTTGCGGTAATATGCTTTCATATCGAAGTTATAGAGGCACACAAGATCGGTGATGTGCGCGTCGCCCATCCAACCCAGACGCTCGGAGCGTTGCGGCGAGTCCATCGGGAAGCTTTGAAGGGCAGATTTCTGTGTGCGGAGGATAATATCGTGCAGACGGTTTATGTCCTCGTTATCGCATTCAAAGTGTCCGTCGTTTTCGATATCGGCATATACGTGGAAAGCTTTGACCTCGAGCAGCTCTGCCATACAGTTTTCGATCATTACCTCGACCACCGAAAAACCGCAGAAACTGAAGGAAGGCTCGTAGACCTCGATGCCTTCACCCGATAGGATATATTCGTCAACGTTTTCGGCATCTGCGTTTGAAACGGGATCAAGATACCCGTCACGCATCGATTCTGCATAGCGGATGCGAACCTTTTCACCGCGCTCACCGCGCACCTTGATGCGAACCCATCCCGAAATATTTTCACCGAAAACGTGGATGGTCTTGCCACTTACGCGCTTTTTGACGCTGATCGGGTCAAGCTCTGCTCTTTTTGTGATGTGAAAGTATTCATTTTTTTCAAGACGGCGAGTGGGACTTTCGATGCAAAGTGCATTCTGCCACTCGCTGTCATCGAATCCATTCTCCTTCCATCCGCTTTGCTCAAGTCGGGCATCAAAGCGTTCGCCGTCGTAGTAACAGTTGTGGGTTGTTGCTCCGTGTGAGCATTTCCAACTTGAGTCACAGGCATATTCCGCGCTTGTTCCGTCCGCGAATTTAATAGACATTTCAAAGGCGAGGCAAGGATCACCGTAATAAGCCGCACGCCATCCCCAATATTTTTTCGGAGTTGAAAATCGTGCGTTTCCGAGCTCGACGGCGATGGTATGGGTGCCAGCTGAAAGAAGGGATGTGACGTCAAATTCGTCATAAAGTGCAAGCTTTCGGTAAGCCGTTTCGAGAGGCGAGAGCGAATAATTGCCGACTTTTTTGCCGTCTATATATAAATGGTAGAAACCGAGTCCGCAAATTTTGACTTTCGCCTCGGCGGGCGTCCTTGTAAATGTGTATTCTTTACGGAAAATAACGCTTGCTCTTTCGGGGCTGATCGTTTTCAGATTCTCTTCAACAATTTTCCCCCATCCCTCTCCGTTTTCTCCGAAGGGCAAACGGGGCATGATCCTTTTGGTTATCCAATGCTTGTTTGTCATTTTGTTCTCCTAAAAAGCCCGAAAGCCTGATTTTTAAGGCTTTCGGGCAATGTAGATATTAGTTATTCTTTATAGCTGCGAAGCTGTCGGTTATGTCCTTGAACAGTTTGGTGAGCTGTTTCTCCAGACGTTTGCCGAGAGATGCCCAGGGAGTGCCTGCGATAGCGGCGTTATCCCACTGGTCGCTCATTGCGTTGAGAGAGGAGTTGAACAGACGTCCGAAGTCGAATACGATACTTTCGCGGATGATGTCGTACATTTCCGACTCAACCGAGGTCTCGGAATATCTGAGCTTCATAGTCATTTCAAAGATTGCGGGAGTGGTCAGACGGTAAGCCTCGCTTGCCCAGCACTCAAGTACTGCTGCAGCGCGGTTTATATCCTTCGAGAGGGTGTAGATAGCGTAGAAGGAGCAAGGGTTACCTACAACGGTGTAGTGTCTTTCCTGATCCTGGTTGAACTTGGGTATCGGAACGATACCGTAGCTGAAGCTTACTTCAGAAAGACGGTTTGCAATGTCGTGGTGACGCGCCATGCTCATAAGAGCATTTCCGTTGAGGAAGGGCGTGCGGTAGTTGGAGGAGTCGATGAAAACATCACCCTGCTTGATCCAGCTTCCGACCATATCTACAAGGTTTGCTGCCTTTTCGGAGGTGTAGTCAGGGGAGATCTTCATAAGAGTATCGGGGTCTTTTTCAGCCTGCTTGAGACCTGCACCGTAGTAAATTGCGTCAAAGTGCCAGTTAAGAGATGTGAAGCCGTAGAAGTCGTTTTCGTTCTTAGAGTTGCTGGCGTCAAGATCCTGATAAAGTTCCTTGGTCAGGATCTGGATGGTTTCCATTGTCCAGTTGCCTTCCTTAACGTAGGTGGAGGGTTCAACAAGCCCGGGATACTGAGCGAGGATATCCTTGTTGTAGAAGATAGCATACATCTGGTGAATCGAGTTTGTGGCAACATCACCTGTTACGAAGTAGAGCGCGTCGCCGATAGTAGCGGTATCAAGCATAACTGCCGGCCACCAGGGCTTTTCAAAATCAAGGTGTTCCGCCTGCATAAGGTCTGCGCAGTAGCCGTACATAGCGGTGAGTGCGATGGTACGGGAGTGTGCCGACATAAGGTCGTAGGTAGAGTCGCCGGAAGCGTAGAGGTTACCCACGTGGTTGGCGTAATCCTGACCTACGCCGCCGTTATACTGACCCTTGATGCCTACCCATTCAAACGTTACGCCCATCTGGGATTCAACGTTAGCATTACGCTGGAATATTGCGTCGGTGATCATATCACCGGTTGCTTCTTCAACGAAGAACTCGGGGTTTTCAACGTCAGTCCACCAAAGAACGGTGATGGTCTCGCCGCCGAAGTCGAGCTCATCGGGAAGAGAGCTCTTTTCGTAGCCGTTTTCATCATAGATGCTTTCGGTGGTTTCAGCATCTGCAACGTCGGGAGCTGCGGTTTCCGCGGGAGCGAGAGTTGTTTCTGCATTTGGATCGGTTGTTTCAGCGCATCCGACAAGCAGTGCGAGAATCATAAGCGATGCAAGTATCAGGGATATGTATCTTGCGGTCTTTTTCATTGGTTTTTCCTCCAATTATTTATTGATATTATAATAATAGCATAAATTTATGATTTTGTCAATATTGATTTTAGTACAATTTACAAAAAAGTCCCCGAAAGCGGTTAAGCTTTCGGGGAAAAAGTTAGGTATTGATTATCAATTACCGATTTTGTTGAAGCTGTCTGCGATATCCTGAAGCTTTGCGGGAACGGACTTCATAAGAGCTTCGCTCTTGGATGCCCAGTTACCTGCGGTGGTTGCGCACTTGTACCATTCGCTACCCATGCTGCTGAGCTGTCTGTTGAAGAAACGGCAAAGGTCGAAGGTAACGCCCGAACGGATGAGGTCATACATACGGGATTCGGTCGAGGTTTCGGAAAGTCTGAGCTTGAAGGTAGTCTCAAATACTGCGGGAGTGGTGGTGCGGTAAGCTTCGCTTGCCCAGCACTCAAGAACTGCAGCCGCGCGGTTTGCATCCTTCGAGAGAGTGTAAATGGAGTAGAGAGAAACGGGGTTACCAACACAGGTGATGTGCTTTTCCTGTTCCTTGTCATACTTAGGCATGGGAACGATACCGTACTTGAAGCCTGCCTCGGAAATCTTAGAGGCGATGTCATGGTGACGTGCCATAACAAGGAGAGATCTGCCGTTTACGAAAATGTTAGCGTAATTGTTGGAGTCCAGGTAAGCATCGCCCTTCTTTATCCATTCGCCAACGGTATCGCTGAGGGTGATAGCCTTTTCGGAGGTCCAGTCATCAGCAACCTTGAGAAGCTTTGCGGGGTCGGCATCCTTTTCAAGCATTGTCATGCCGCATCCGTAGTAGATAGCGTCAAAGTGCCAGTTAAGAGAAGTGAAGCCGAAGGAGTCATCCTTGTCCGCTTTCTGGTTATTGTTCATATCATTGTAGAGGCCGCTGGTCATAGCCAACATGGTTTCCATGGTCCAAGTGCCGTCGTCAACGTGCTGAGAGGGCTCGATAAGCTCGGCGTAATTCTTGAGCATATCCTTGTTGTAGAACATAACGTACATCTGGTGGATGGAGTTGGTGGATACGTCGCCGGTTACAAAGTAGAGCTTGTTGTTGATGGTGGCGGTATCAAGCATAACCTCGGGCCACCAAGGCATTTCGAAATCAAGGTGATCGAGCTTTGTCAGTTCTGCACAGTAGCCGTACATAGCGGTGAGAGCCATGGTTCTGGAGTGTGCGGACATAAGGTCGAAGAGATCGCTGCCGGATGCATATGCATTGCCAACGTAGTTTGCATAGTTTTCGCCGTCGCTGTTGTACTGACCCTTGATGTCGATCCAGTTAAGCTTAACGCCCATCTTTGCTTCTACGTTTGCGTTACGCAGATAGATAGCGTCATTGATAAGCTCGCCGTTGGTGTTTTCAACGAAGAACTCGGGCTGCTCAACGTCGTTCCACCAAAGAACGGTAACCTCTGCGCCGCCGAAGTCAAGCTCGTCGGGAAGAGAACTCTTGAGATAGCCGTTTTCATCGTAGGGGCTTTCGGTGGTAGCTTCTGCCTCGGTAGTGGCTGCGGGAGCCTCGGTTGAAGCGTTGGCTGCGGTTGTATCATCGGTAACGGGTTCCTTTGTATCGGCGCAAGCCGCGAAGGAGCCGAGGAGAGTAATGGCAACTAGTGCCAATGCGAGAAATCTGTAAGCGAATTTCATTGGTCATTCCTCCAATTTAAATGATAATGTAATTGTACCACTATTTTAACAATTTGTCAATATAAAATTACTGTATTTTGTATATTTTTGAACAAATAAATCCCGGAAGCCGTTGAGGACTTTCGGGATTTGAGAAGTTATGAACTTATAGTTGTGAATTTGGCGTTGCCAAAACGATTAGAATAGCTTTGCCGCAAGAACATTAGCTACCAATACTACCGCTATGTATAACAAAGCAATAATATTTGTCCAAATGCTTGCTTTTGCTTTTCTTATTTTGCGGAAAACAAAAGACAAAATTACCGCCGCAATGGCAATGATAAAATAGATTCCGCCCATGGAAAGTGTCGCATCATATATTGCCTTACCAAACGAGGTCTCGGGAGTCATCGGCACGATTCCCCACAGCATGCCCAGTGCTGACAAATAAATATAAGGGGCAACAGAGAACATATTTACAAGCAAACTGATTTTCTCTGCCTTTGAATTGTCCTTCCACTTTTTTCTTCTGAATAAATAATCAAGTCCAAACACAACGCCCGCCGTTGCAAAAAGTATAATGATCCATATGTGCATATTTCTCACCTCATTTATAAATAAAAATTATTGCCGTGTAAAATCGTCATTTTGCAAAAGTGGCTTGGGATAAGACTTCCAAGCCACTTAAAAACCTTATTTGATTATTCCCACTCGCTCCCGAAAAAGAAATCTTAAACAGATTTGCTTATGGGATTTAGCTCAAGGTCTTAGGATTATTTCCATTATTCAGACAGCAGAGGCTATCTGATTTTTTGTTGCCATACTGTTGCCACAAAATCAGTATTTTTATGCTATTCAAGGCTATAAATATGGTAGTCGAAGACCATTTCGTCATACAAATTACCGTGCCCACCACTCTTGACCTCGCCGAGTCTGATTGCAGCAAAGTGCTTATATTCATTCTCAAAAACGACAATCTGTCCTGTACTGATGGTTCGGCTGCCGCTACTATAATCGTATGTATACAGGTCTTGAAATGATGGAAACTCACATTCGCCCACCTTAAAACCAATAGATCCATACGCATGAATCGAATTGTTTCCCGATCTACTCCAACGCGTGCAAAATGAGTATTCTCCAGAACCGATGGTAAAGCGACCGTTATTATTATCAAAACGAAATACGACTGTACCATCCATCGTCGGAGAACAGTACTGAATTGTCTCTATTTTCGTTTTAAATTCTATTTTCTGTCCCATCTCTGTTGAAAACGGACTGTTACCCAAAGGAGGTTTCTTTTTCGAATCTTCACCATAGATTCTTTCAAGAAGTTCTTGATAATGGACGACATATAGTTCATCATCAGAAAAATCAATGTACAGTTTGCTACCGAACGCCAATGGAACTTTATTGGCAGATGGATTATTTCTTACGACAGAAATAACGAACTCTGACTTGGCATTCTGCAGTAGGGATTGGGTCATGATCATACCTTCATAACCTGAACCACCCAAACCAGAGTTCACTTTGCGCACATATTCCTCGGAACAAATACAAAGAACAAGATTGGCTGCAGAAAGGCCGTTTTCCATGAAAAAACGCAAATCAGATCCAATGCGCAGGTCCCATTGGTCAAGGATTGCATTGACACCATGGGAGCGCAAATCCGTTGCAAGTTTTAAAACCCAAGTTTTATGTTGTTCGTTGTCATGAGAATAAGAAATAAAAACCGTAGGATTGCTCACTTAAAATCTACGCCTCCCTAATTGATCTTAATAGCAAAAATGCCCGGAAGCCCTTCAAGGGATTCCGGGCATTTGTAAGCCAGTTGCAATTATTCCTTAAAAAATGTTGCCATTTTGTTGCCACAAATGGCTTCGGAATCGTGAAAACCCTTGATATTACAGGCTTTTTTCGACCTCTGAAATTATTCCCACTCAATAGTGCCTGTAGGCTTCGGCGAGAGGTCATAGAGAACTCTGTTGATGCCTTCTACTTCGGTGGTGATTCTGTTTACGATCTTATGGAGAACTGCGTAGGGAATCTCCTCAATGGTGGCGGTCATAGCGTCCTTGGTGTTGACGGCGCGGATAATTGCGGGCCAACCCTCATATCTGCTGTCATCCTTTACGCCGACAGACTTGATGTCGGGGATGACGACGAAATACTGCCATACCTTTTCTGCAAGACCGCAGATATCGAATTCCTCGCGGAGGATCGCGTCTGCTTCGCGGAGCGCGTGCAGACGGTCACGGGTGATCGCGCCGAGGCAGCGAACGCCGAGTCCGGGGCCGGGGAAGGGCTGACGGTATACCATTGCGTGGGGAAGACCGAGTGCCTCGCCGACTACTCTTACCTCATCCTTGAAGAGGAGCTTGATGGGCTCAACGAGCTCGAACTGAAGATCCTCGGGAAGTCCGCCGACGTTGTGGTGCGACTTGACTGCCTTTTTGCCCTCAGCCTGCTTGATGGATTCGAGAATGTCGGGGTAGATGGTAACCTGACCGAGGAAGTAGATGCCTTCAAGCTTTCTTGCTTCCTCTTCGATAATTTCAATTTATTCCTTAACGAT
>JAGBRZ010000065.1 GCA_017632155.1 Clostridia bacterium | reverse complement strand
TTCCTCTTTAAGCGCCAGACGCAGCGCGTGATTTATAAAATCGCTTCTGTTAGAATAATATCCGTTGTCCACAAGCAGATCGATCTCCGAGAGAGTTGAAGAATTAATGTTTACAGATACTTTTTCATTAAGATTTACGTTTGCCATCGTCAAGCCTCCAATATGATATATATGCTCTGGTTGGAGCATATATATCGTATCACATAATTTTATATTTGTCAAGTCTTTTTTGAAAAAAGCCGAAAGCAAATGGCGCTTTCGGCTTTTAGGATATTATTCTCCAAACACCAGAATCTCTCTCGTATTAATTCCGTGATAATCAACGTTCGCGCCGCGACGGACGGCAATTCGGATATATTTTCCGCTCGCGTTCTTCATATCAAAAAGCACTTCCTGCTTCGGCTCGTTGTTGTTCCAAGGGTCGCGAGTTCCGCTCTTGTCAGTGATGCTCGCAACAGGCGCGATCTCGGTATCAAAGCAAGCAGAAAGAACCTTCGTCCAGTTAATTCCGTCGTCACTGACGTAAACGTCCTGCGCCTGCGGGAAGCCCTTGAGGTTGCCCGAGGAATAACCGATCGCCTCAAAAGTCTTGACAGAGCCGAAATTCAGCGTGAAGAGCGCGGTGTAGGGCGAGTTTGAGTCCTCTTCACCATTGATATTGTAGGTCTTATCGTCAAAATAAATATTCGCGGTGTAGGACGAGCCGTAGTGACCGTTGAGCAGATTGATCAGCGAGGTTGTCTGCATCTTGCCGCCGCTATCTGTTGTAACCGTATATTCGGGCAGATCAAGATGCGACATACCGATAACGGAAAGTCCGTATCGAATATCAGCAAGATCCTTTTTCTCCGCCTCGGTCAGACCGTTCGGAGTTTTCGTACCCGCAAGCGAGGCAATGGCATCCGCATCTCCGCGAAGACCCGAGAAATAGCGGCAGCCGTCGGTATTCGCAAGCTTCCACTTGGACGAGGAAGGTATCCATCCGTTACCCTCGCGCTTTTCGTTACTGAAAACGACAGAGATAATGGATTTCTTCGGATGATTCTTCAAAAGCAGGGTTTCGGTTTCAATCTTCGGCTTTTCGAAAGCTTCAGCCCACGTCTTTTCGGCAATATATTTGTCAACAAGCTCCCCAATGCCCTTCATATCGCCTTCGGATTTGAAAACATCGTCGAAATTTGTGACCTTGTCATCTGTGTAATTAGCACTGATATACTTGCTGAAACTGAACGCCTGATTTACTCTTACGTCGTTGCAAAAATCATAAGGCTGTCCCACCGCACTCTCACCCGTGACGGTGCAATATGCCATCAGCGAGGCAATATAGCCCGAAAGCATATTCGGATGGTATCCATCCTTGACAATGAAGGTGTACTTGCCGTAGCTCTGCGAGCCGCCGGGGACGCTGTAAATACCGTGCATAATGCGGTAAACGAGTCCGCCCCAGTCTGCTATGATCACGCCCTTATCGGCGAGGGTGGAATAATAATTGTAAATTGCGGGCAAATCGGTGCCAAAAGAAGAATATCCGTGGCAACCAAGGTTTGCAAGACAAACGATCTTAACATCGGGATTTGCATCCTTGAAGAACTTGATTATGTTATCGAAGTCATCGGCAATCGTGCTCGCTTGTCTGTCGCCACCACCGGGGGAAACGAAAACGTAATCGTAATAGCGATTCTTCAGCTCATTCTCGTGACGTGTACCGCGACACGCGCTCGATGCGTGGGCGCAAGGCGCGCCGAAGAAATCGGCAAGTCCGTGACCGCCGAAGGTCCAGTTGGTGACGTTTACATCCATGCCGTTTGCCTTGCAAAGCTGATAGAAAATACCCCTGTCATTCTCTCTTTCCGCCTGCGTCATAACCGACGAGGACACGTTCATTACGGTTCTGCCGTGATAAACGTATGAATTGCCGATAAAAATCACTCTCTTGCCGTCAAGCGATACTTTTTCCTTGATCTCTTCCATTTCGGTGGTCTCCTCTTTTGTGGTTTCGGGTTCTGTGGTTACAATGTCATTTTCCGTGGTTTCGGCAGGTACCTCCCCACCCGTGCACGCTATCAAGCAAAGAAGGATCGACAGACTCAACAACACCAAAATCATCGTCCATATATATCTTTTCATAATCAGCCCTCCTTGCTTTTTTTACATTATATCATAAAAAGTAATTTATTGCAATAAAAAACACCTTTCTTTTTACAGAAAGGTATTTTTTGTTATACAAACAGCAAAATGCCGAGCACTCCCGAAACAAGGATGAGCAATATCGGTGAAAATTCCTTTTTGACGAGTTTTTTGTATAGGAGCGGAACTGCGATGACGACCGCAAGTATAACGACCGTGCGCCAATCGAATGAAATTGGCGAAGAAACACTTTCAAGCCCGAAAAGGACAGTCAGTCCCATTGTTGCCGCGGTGGCGAGGATAAGTCCGCCGAGGGAGGGGCGCATTCCGGTGATAAAAGCATTGACTGCGGGATATTTCATCAGATTCTTGATCAGCGCGGCAACGATCAGTATAATTATAAACGAAGGAAGCACAACGCCGACGGTCGCCAAAAGTGCGCCGAGGAAGCCGCCTTGCTCGTAGCCGATAAATGTCGCCATATTGACCGCAATCGGTCCGGGGATGACGGTTTCGACTCCCGCGAAGTTTAGAAGCTCCTCCTCGGTCATCCAACCGTAGGAAAGAACCGAATCCCCGATCAGCGAAAGCATCGCATACCCACCGCCGAAAGCAAATGCACCGACCTTCAAAAAGGTCAAAAACAACTGCAAATAGATCATTTCTTCGCCCCCTTACGCTTTTTGTTGATAAGGAACGCGGAAAGACCGACAACGCCGGCAGTAAATATAAATATAATGGAAGAAATGCGGAAATCGAAAAGTGCACAAGCCGTCATACCGAAAAAGGTAACGGCAAACACCGCAATATTTCTCGCGGTCTTCTTCATCTTTTTGAGCATTTTAAGCGCCGCAGATGCGATAAGGTAAACCACGCAGATCTGAACTCCGCGGAATGCCGCCATAACGAGAGAGATCTCCATAAATCTCTCGTAAAAGATCGAAACAACGTACATTATAATAAACGAAGGCGCACAAACGCCAACGGTCGCAACGGTTGCGCCGAAGAAGCCCTTCAGCTTATATCCGATATAAGTCGCAACGTTGATAGCGATCGGACCGGGCGTACTTTCCGCAATCGCAACGACGTTCATAAACTCGTCGTGATCGATCCACGAGCGCTTGGTGACGAACTCATTTTCAAGAAGCGCAATGATCGCGTATCCGCCGCCAAAGGCAAAAGCACCGATCTTGAGCATTGAGATGAATAACTGCAAAATAATCATTTTATTTTCCTATGGCCGCCATAATTGCGGAAATATCCTCCACCGTGGTTTCGGGGATGGTTCCAAACGGAAATTCGACCCCAAGATTTTCATATTTCGGCGCACAAAGCTTGCGGAATTTGAGAAGCTCCACCTTTTTTACGCAAGGATGCGAATCTGCAACCTCATAAAGTGCTTTAACACTATCTGCGGAATCGTTTATCCCCTTAACGATGACCTGACGGAGCCAAGTGTCAATGCTTCTCTTTTGAAGTTCCGAAAGGAAGAAATCCACAGATTCTTTTTTGCATCGGGTGTATTTCTCATAATCCTCGGCATTACACATTTTATAGTCAAGCAGGCAAAGATCGGTAACTTCAAGAAGCTTTTCGATCTTCTCGTTCCATAAGCATCCCGAAGTGTCAAGCGCGGTATGTATTCCCTCGCTTTTGCAAAGCGAGAAAAGCTCGCGGACAAAGTCTGCTTGCGCGGTCGGCTCGCCGCCCGAAACTGTTATGCCGCCATCCTTGCCGAAATACTCGCGGTAACGCTTGACCTTTTCGAATATTTCCTTAGCGCTGACTTCATAACCGCCCGCGAAATCCCAAGTGTCGGGATTGTGGCAATATGCGCAACGGAGGGGACATCCCTGCATAAATAGCACAAAACGCACGCCGGGACCGTCAACGGTCCCGAGCGTTTGTATTGAATTTATTCTGCCCTTCATCACAGACTCTCGTGGAAGGTACGGCTGATGACCTCTCTCTGCTGCTCCTTGGAGAGCTTGTGGAAGTTAACAGCGTAACCCGAAACGCGAATGGTGAGGTTGGGGTAAAGATCGGGGTTCTCGTAAGCCTCTATAAGCTTCTGCTTATTGAGAACGTTTACGTTGATGTGATGCGCGTGCTTCTTGAAATATCCGTCAAGGATATTGACAAGATTGTCAACTCTCGCCTCATCGCTGTTGCCGAGAGCATCGGGAACGATCGAGAAGGTATTCGAAATACCGTCGCGGCAGCAATCGTAGGGCATCTTGGTCAGCGTATTGAGCGATGCAAGTGCACCGTTCTGCTCACGGTTGTGCATGGGATTTGCACCGGGAGCGAACGCTTCGCCCTTCTTTCTTCCGTCGGGGGTAGCACCCGTCTTCTTGCCGTAAACGACGTTCGAGGTGATCGTCAGCGCGGAAAGAGTATGTCTTGCATTCTTATATGTGGGAGTCTTGCGGAGCTCCTCGATAACGTCCTTAAGGATCGCCTTGGCTATCGAGTCAACGCGGTCGTCATCATTGCCGTATTTCGGGAAATCTCCGGTAGTTTCAAAATCAACGATATAGCCGTTTTCGTTACGGATCGGCTTGACGTTTGCATACTTGATCGCACTCATAGAGTCCGCGATTACAGAAAGTCCTGCAACACCGAACGCCATCATGCGGTCAACGTCGGTATCGTGGAGAGCCATCTGTGTCTTTTCGTATGCATACTTATCGTGCATAAAGTGGATGACGTTCATCGTGTTGACGTAAAGACGGCAGAGCCACTCAAGATAGATATGGAAGCGCGCTTGAACAGCCTCGTAATCGAGCTTATCGGAGCCGTAGGGCTCGATCTGCGGGCCGATCTTCATATCGGAGGTATTATCGTAACCGCCGTTGAGCGCGAGTAGCATAAGCTTGGGAAGATTGCATCTTGCGCCAAAGAACTGCATCTGCTTACCGATCTTCATTGCCGAAACGCAGCAAGCAATTCCGTAGTCATCGCCATAGCTTACGCGCATAAGATCGTCGTTCTCATACTGAATGGAGTCGGTATCGATCGAAACCTTCGCGCAGAATTTCTTGAATCCCTCGGGAAGATGCTCGGACCAAAGAATGGTAAGGTTGGGCTCGGGTGCGGGGCCGAGGTTATAAAGGGTGTTGAGGATTCGGAAGGAAGACTTGGTAACAAGTGTCTTGCCCGAAACGCCCATACCGCCAACGCTCTCGGTGATCCACATCGGGTCGCCGCCGAAGAGCTCGTTATATTCGGGTGTGCGGAGATGACGTGCCATACGAAGCTTCATAACGAAATCGTCGATAAGCTCCTGCGCACCGACCTCGTCGAGGATGCCCGCATCAATATCTCGCTGAATGTAAATATCAAAGAAGGTTGCAACGCGTCCCATAGACATAGCCGCGCCGTTCTGCTCCTTGATAGCCGCAAGATATGCAAAATAAGTCCACTGGATAGCCTCGCGCGCGTTCTTTGCGGGCGCGGAGATATCGTAGCCGTAGATAGCAGCCATTTCCTTGGTCTTGCCGAGGAAGGTGATCTGCTGGAAGAGCTCCTCCGCAAGGCGGATGGTGTCTGTGTTCATATTGCCAAGACCAAGCTTAGCCTTGTCTGCCTTTTTCTGTTCGATAAGATAATCAATACCGTAAAGCGCAACACGGCGGTAATCGCCGATGATGCGTCCGCGTCCGTAGGCATCGGGAAGACCGGTCATAATGCCGATGTGGCGCGCCTTCTTCATTTCATCGGTATAAACACGGAAAACACCGTCATTGTGAGTGGTACGGAATTGGAATTCGTTTTCGATCTTGTCGGAAAGCTCATATCCGTAAGCTGCGCAAGCGGAACGAGCCATTCTGATACCGCCGAAGGGATTTCATATGGGGCAGAATCCCTTCGGTCTCATCGATCCCACCATGACCGCGGTGACTTTTAGAAATGCAGAGACAAAGCAGGAATTTTTCTGCCTGCTGCATTACGGCTGCCACGGCACCTCTGCGGGGAACTGCGATATCATCACCCGGGATTGGTCCGGCGGGATGATCGACCGGGTGGAAGGGGAGACCGGCCTGCTCACTGCCTATTGGAACGGCAGCGAAGGCGACATTGGCCCCCGTTTGAACAACGGCCAGACCTGCGGCGATATCAACGATACGGAAAAGCTGGGCACTG
>JAGBRZ010000064.1 GCA_017632155.1 Clostridia bacterium | reverse complement strand
CCCACGACCTCCAGCGTGACAGGCTGGCGCTCTAACCAACTGAGCTACCGGGCCATCATGGTGGGAACAATAGGGCTCGAACCTATGACCCTCTGCTTGTAAGGCAGATGCTCTCCCAGCTGAGCTATGCTCCCATAATGATCGTTGATCCGACAAACCGTTTCAACAACGGATAATATTATATCACAAACAAAATGGTTTGTCAATACCTTTTTTGAAAAAATATAAAAATAAAACTGTTTTTTTGCAAAAAGGTAATTATGAACGATTATCCGTTGTTTTGATCGATTCTCTATACTTCCTGACAACGTGAGATCCAAGCCTCGGGAGGTTGTTTTGAGAGTTGTAGTTCTCACATATTTCGTCATCGCTTGCAGCGGGAGCTTTTCTTACGAGCTCTTTGATAAGCTCAAAGGGAACAAGACATGCGTCAAGTGCCGCGGCGACTTCCGCCTTGCCGAAATACATTCTTCCGCAAGGGTGGTAATCGTGGGCTGTGAGGATCGCGTCAATGTTCATTTTTTGCAGTTTGCGGATCGCCTCGGCATATTCCGTAAAAAACGATATGTTTGCACCCCAAGCTCCCGAGCCGAATATGCCGTAGAGCTGAAGGCAATCTCCGCTGATGAGCGTTTTGGTTCGGCTATCGTATAATGCCGCGCTGTCTTTAGTGTGTCCGATCACGGAAACAACCGAAAGAGTATCGAGTATGGCTTCGCCTTCGCCCGGCAACAAAAAGTTGTATCCCGCAAATTTTTCACGGAGTGACTCGCTCTTTGAAATGACACAGACAGTCGGAAAGGCTTCAAGCAGCTTGCCGAGCCCTCCCGCGTGATCGGTGTGATTGTGGGAAATGGAGATGTATTTGAGATCATCTTCTCCAACTCCCAATTCGCGAAGCGCGGGAAGAATGGCATCTTCAACGTCGCAATCATAGCTTGCCGTATCAAAAAGAAGCACGCCGCTGTCGGTCATTATGAAATACACCGTCGTGAAGATATCTTTGTACGGTATGCAAAGCGCGTATATATGTTCGTTGATCTTTTCTAAATTTCTCACTTTATCTCCACCTTTTTGCTGTTGCATCAATTATACGCGATCGGCGTATCTTTCCGCAGTAATAATTCCGTCTTTTACGTGCAACTTGCAAACTCTTGCCGTGCGCGCCTCAGAGTACTCGCTTTGCTGCTCGCCGCCGAGATCTCTGCCGTGGTAGATCGCGTAGTACTGTCCCTTGTATTTGATCACGCTGTGATGCCCCGTGCCCTCTTCAAAATCATTTTTGATCATAATCGGATCGAATGCGCCGTCATTTGTGTGCTTGATAAAGCTTACCTTCGTCAGGTCACTCTCGTTTGTACGTGCCGCAGCGTATCCGATATGGTACGAGTCATTCTCGAAGCAGCCGCCGCTGTACATAACGTACTGCCAATCACCCTCGCGGAACCAGAATGCGCCCTCTATCGTGTGCCAATCTCTGCCGTCACCAAAACGGTTGCGCTTGAATATCTCCTCGCCCATAGTGGGCACGATCATTTCCACGGGCTGATTCGCGGGGGTCATAGGATCGATCAGCTTGTCAACATAGATGCGCGTGCCGATGCGGTCGCAATCGACGTTGTCCTCGGCATACCAGAGAAACAGTCCTGCTTCGGTTTCGGCCACGTGCGAGTCGATCGAAAAACGTTTGTAAAAGCAAGTGTGGTTTGTGAACGGACCGAGCGGAGAATCTGCAACCGCCGCGTGCATATATTCAAATTCATCGTCGGTAGAGGAGGAAACGTAAATGTAATAGCGTCCGTTGATCTTAGCGACCGAAGGTGCCCAATATTCATACCGTCCGTCAAAGGAGGCAACGATTCCTTCATAATGCCATATGCCGAACAGGTCGTCTGCCGAATAAGCTTCAACACCGTCGTGTGCGGTTACGTACAGATACAGTTTGCCGTTATCTTCAAAAATATAGGGATCGGGCTGATGCTTGCCGATTACGTCAAATTTTAGTTTCATAATAGATTGCTCCGTTCATCCTTGATCATTTTTGCGCCGTTTGCGGCTTCAATGCCGAAAAGCACAAGATTTTTCATTGCTCCGGCGAGTGAGATAGCATAATAGCCTTCGCCGCGAACGTTTTTGACCGTAATATTGTATGTTTCATCTTCTGTAGAGTGACGCGGACCGTAAAGGCGCGTGTCACCGATGCGAACCGCAAAGATTCCGCTGTCCATATGCACGGATTCGCGTCCCATATCGTAAACACCGTCGATCACGATATCGTGAAGCTTGACGTCACCTTGGTTTAAAAGACGCACGTTTGTGCAAAAAGCGGCAGTGCGGATGTTTCGGATCTCCACGTTGCAGATATCGGAAGAAAGTCCTTCGACCGCAAAGGTTCGCTCAAGGCTCCCATTCAAGCCTGTAAGCGCAACCGAATCGTCCTCTGTGAATCCTGTGATGTTTTCGATCAAAATATCGTGGCAGCCTTGGCGGAGATCGATTCCGTCGGCATTCTTTACAAGAACTTCGTCATACTTGCTTCGGATCAAGCCGTGATACTCGTTGCCGCTTTCGTCAATGCCTGTATCATTGGCGCAAAAATCTATGTTTCCGATATACCCGTTTGAGCAATAAACGAAATTCAACGCCCACCATCGCTGATTGTGACAGGAAATTCCCGAAATTTTAAATCCGTCGACGTTTGTGAAGAGAAGAAGGTTGTTTTTTCGAATGTGCGGCAATCCGTCACGCGAATGATTTCTTTCTGAAAGTCCATTGTATTTTCCACCGTCAAGAATAGCTTTTCCTCGACCGATGATATTAATGTTTCTGTCTGTGCCCTCGGTGGTCTTGCCAATCTCGGTTTCGTGGTTTTCGTTGACGAACATATTGGAATAGACACTGTCAGCCATACGGAGATGAGCATCCTCGAGGATCAGAGTGAAGTTTGAGGGCAACCTTATCGCCTCGCTGATCTCCCAGTTGCCGTTGACGGTAGCCGTTCGGCTTTTGTTGGAAACAGCTTCTTCGATTTTTGATGAAATATATGAGCTGCCGTTTTTTGTAAAAGCGGTATCGGACATTTTAATGATTACCTTTCCACATTATTTATAAAGGTAGGGTGATGTTTTCTCCGCGCGCGATGTGGAAGATGCGCTTGCCCTCATTCATTTCCTCAACGTAAACTTTTGTTGCGGGGAATGTCCACATTGTTTCTCGATCCCAATCGCGGGCGCGCAGCGGCCAAAGCATATGCTCGGGGTCGATATCGTAATAGAAGCGCAGAACGTCGGTGTCCCAGGCGTGGTGCGCGAGCTGGTAATAATCGCTCTTGAGATACGAGCCGTAGATATCGTGGATCCACTGGCATTCCTCCGCACCCGAAATGTCGGCAGGGAAGATCAGGGATTTGCCCGAAATGAATACGCGCGTTACAAGAGAGGTATCATTGACGGGTATCTCGACTCCGTGGAATTCCTCTTGTGTATAAAGCACCTCGACGTGCGCATCACCGACCGAGAAGGTCTGACCGGTATGAGCCTTCCAAACTTTTGCTTCGGGGAACGCTCGCAGAGTACCTGCGATCCAGCAAGCGTAGTTCGCCGAGATCTCGTACCAAAGCTTCATATTGAATCGGTGTCCCGCTGCCATATTCATAACGAAATTCTTGACGGTGACGTCGCCTGAATAACGTGTGGCAAACTTGTATACGCCCGCTGTATGGTCAAAGTGCGGATGGGTCAATATCCACGCGTCAACCACGGGCTTCTGCCCTTCGGGCGTGACCGATCGCATTGTTTCATAGATCTTTTCTTCGTCGCCGCCTCGGTCGCCAAGACCGTCATAGATAAGGAAATGTCCTTCGCCGAGAGAAAAAACGTAGCACATTCCGAAATTCTTTGCTTCGTCATTCGGCGCGATCTGCGTGACTGTTTTAGGACCTTCGTAATGCTCCTTTTCGCCAAGCTGTGCGGGCATCAGCTCGCCTGCTTGTGCAGAAAGCATTCTCGCTTGACGTCGGGCAGGAAAGTACGATGCGTAGCGATATCCCTCGGAAAGAGGAACCGAAACAAAGCGGTTGCCCGCGATCTCCGATATTTGTGCATTCGGATTATTTGCAAGCTCCTCGGCTGCAAAAGCTTCAAAATCCTCGGGCGAAACGTCATCTTTTACCTGCAATACAACGCCGTCACCGCAGTCGGACGTTAAATTCTTTTCCTTTTTATTTATATAGCGCGACATAAATACAGCCTCGGCTGCCTTGTAAGCGTTTGCGGCGAGCTCGACGTCCATTTCGTCGCGGACTTCTTTATCGGATGCAAATAATGATTTTATCTGTTCCATAGCTCTAATGCGCGGTGCAAAACGTACCGCGATCCTTTCGGTTTAGATTGCGCTTTCATTATAGCACATCGTTTGCCGCATGTCAAGCGGGACTTTCAAAACTAACGGATCAAAAAAGGAAACCGTCCATTCAAGTCGGTTCCCTTTTTAATGTGAGTAAAAGCACACAAAGATTATTGCTTGATTAATTATTCCTTTCCCGCTGATCTTCACCGCAAACTATACATTTTTCGTTTTCAAATTGGTGAGATGGCATTCCCTTGCTGATGCGTATGCGCGAGAGCTCTTTGCCGCACTCTGTGCAATAAAGGACAATCTCATATGAACCCTCCACGGTGCAGGTAGGGGCGATCTCGTTCTCTACAACGCGGGTCAATTCGGGATGGGCATGCGGTCCTTGATGTAATACCGCAATTATTGCACAAGCTGATAGTAAGATGATAAAACAAATTGACAACCAATGCAGATACTTCTTCTTTCGAGTCAAAGGCTTTACTTCTCCCGCAGATATTTGGACTGCGGGAATATTCGCCTCTTCATTGTAATCATCATTCAGCAGATAATCCGCAGTAACGTTGAAAAGCTTGCTGATCTGCAATATATTTTGCGCATCCGGAAGTGCAGTTCCGTTTTCCCAGCGGCTGATAGCTTGCCGCGATACATCAAGCTTTTCTGCAAAATCTTCTTGCGACCAACCGTTTTCTTTTCTGAGTGTGATCAGTTTGTCTGATAGTTTCATAATAAAACCTCCTTGGTTTGGTGCATTCATTATAGCAAAATCAGCCGCAAAACACCACCGCACCAACTTTACAATTCCGCAACAAGAGTTTACAAAGTGTTGAATTGTTGATTTTGAGTTTCATTATAGCATATTACAGAGGGAAAGTCAATAAGAATGATCTTTGATGTTATCAGATGAGAAAGCGAAGAGAAGTGCGCCCGATTTTGCTTGAAACGCCGAGCGCGGTTCGATTCGTGCGTAGCACGTCCAAAAAGAAAAGCACTGCGTATGCAGTGCTTTTCTTTTTGGAGGCGCCACCCGGAATCGGACCGGGGATAGAGGTGTTGCAGACCTTTGCCTTACCGCTTGGCCATGGCGCCTAATAATAATGGGCACGTTTTTCGTACCCATGTTTTTGGAGCGGATTACGGGGATCGAACCCGCCACCTCAACCTTGGCAAGGTTGCGCTCTACCAAATGAGCTAAATCCGCAGGTGGTGCCTCCGGTCGGAAT
>JAGBRZ010000063.1 GCA_017632155.1 Clostridia bacterium | reverse complement strand
TTCTTTGCAACCATTGGCGGTAAAAAGTTTCGTTAATTCCTCTCGACGAGTCGCTCTGTATTCACATTCAAATTTGTTGATTTCCAAGGTTTCTTCGTCATCAATGATATACTGCGTAAGTTTATAGCGGTCATCATTCCAAATCCAAGTCTGAAACGATACTCGTTTGCCTTTTTCAGTTTCGTGGATATATGGTGGAGAGTATGGCGGTTTGTCTTGAAGCAAAGCGTCATAATCTCGAATGCTTCCAACAAAAATACCGTTTTCCTTGATTTGATTTGCAATGCTTTTTACGGCTCTGCCCAAATCTTCGCTTGAAAGCATATGCGGTAAAGCGTTATCCATAGCAATTACAATATCGAATTGTTCTGAAAAAACATCCGATAATGCACAGAAGTCAGCATTTTCAAAGCGAATTCCCACATTGGCGTTTGACGCTCTTGCTTTCGCTTCGGCTATTTCGCCATCGCTGATATCAGATGCGGTAACATTGTATCCGAGCGATGCAAGACCTATTGCTTGCGTACCTATTCCGCACGCACAATCAAGAATGCTTTTGGTTTGACCAAAATTGAATTTTTGAAATATACCTTGCAATAATACGGCTTGCTCTTTCGTTGTAGCTTTCCAATCAAGAAATAACTTATCGTAATGAGATGCCATATTGTCGTAAAACTTTTGTGTTATACTCATATCATTCACCTACAAATTCAAGTTTACCGATTAGTTAGATTATACCATAAAAACGGCGAAAAGTAAATAGGACGGCAGAGGAAAGTGAAATATTCGGCTTTGCCGAATGTGAAATAATTTCCCTACGGAAATTGTGAAATATCTCACTTCGTTCGATGTGAAATGAAATTCGCCTCCTTACATTTGCAAAGCAAATATTTCACAGCGAAGCTATTTCACATGGCGAAGCCATATTTCACTCGCCGCAGGCGAATTTCGTTGCACCTCAGTTCATCCAAGAGATAACAAAAAGCACTCCGCCGAAGCAGAGTGCTTTTTGAAGTTTCGACCAAAGGTCGAAATTATCTCTTGGAGTTTTAGCAATACTGTTTGATATCGTGAATATCGTTAAATATCGTGTGATATCGTAGCTTTATCGTGTGTTTTCGTGCGATATCGTGAATATCGTGAGTATCGTCGCATAAAGTGTTGCACCAAATTTGCACCAAGATCACACCAGCACTTCATAAATTGGGATTTGTTTAACTATGGCTTTTTCTCATTGATATAAATCCTATTAAGACTGTCCATACGTAAGCACAAGTTTTAGGCATCATTAAAAATCCAATAGCAGGCACTAAATCTGCCCATAGAACCACCGGAATATAGAATGCAAAGCTTAAAACAATTGTTAACCACATAAAACGATATTCTTTGTCTTGATTTTTCTTAGCACTGTTAAAGAATAATATGATTATTAATATTCCCAATAAAGCAAATGGTATGTTACGATAAATAGCCCACGTTATAGGAGCATCCGCTACCAACCATTGATTTTGAGGGAAGAAACACAACGCTATTCTAATTAAAGCTAACGCATAAACTGCTATTGTGATTGTTTTCTTATCTTTTACATTGTATCGAATTCGCCACACATAATATAAAATGATATAGAATATGGTCATTGTAATAGATGTAATCCATTTACCTAATCCCAACCATACGGTATAATCTTCTAATCCTGTTGTACATAAAGCTAATGCTCTGGGAACTAAATGAAATGCATCTCCGCACCCAAGTGTAACAGCCATTATACCAAATAATAAATATTCTTTGACTCCTTTGCTTTTTAATATCATAATGATGCCAATTGTAATAACTGTAGTTAAGTATACAACATCAAATGCTGTTTCGCCAATTGCTTGACCTATAGATTGATTTAACATTATTTTTTACCTCCAAAATTAAACTCGATGCATTTATAAAAGTTAATTTGATTTTAAAAACCAATCATTTTTATGATTAAGTTAGCTATTTTAGAAACATCTTCCTCACAATTAGACTCTACCCATTTATCTATAATTGCTAATACACCATAATTAAAATATTCAAATGCAAATTCTTTCTCATCATTTTTAATGTTATATTTACTCAATAATTTATTATGTAAAATATTGTAGAGTTCTTTATTAATATTTAATTTTTTAAATATATGAGATTTGTGTTGAAGCATTTTATAAACTTTTCTAAGTTCTTTAATTGTATTTAAACATGGAACTAAATAAATTTCACCGATTAATTGATAGTTGTTTTCATCATCTACATTTAGAATAATAGTATCATAATCAAAATTGGACAATAATCTTTTACTTATTAGTTTCATTGTCTCAACTAACAAATCATCTTTAGTATTATAATAACTATAAAATGTGCTTCTGTTTACTCCGGCTTTTTCACAAATATTTTTTACTGAAATGGAATCATATTCTTCCTTTTCTAACAATAAAAGTAAAGCTTCAACCATTAATGATGATGTAAATGAATTTCTTGATTGATACATATGTGTTCTCCTATGATTCATTGAATGTAATTAAAATCGGCTAAAATAAACATTCAATTAACTTTATGCAAGTTTATTATAACATATAAAGTGTGACTAATCAACAACACAAATTGAAATAGTGTTGAATAATGTATAATTTCGCGTGCGTACTCACGCCAAGTCACCTTGCACCAAATTTGCACAAAAAAAGACGGCTCAACATATAGTTGAACCGCCCTTTTTGATTAAAGCAAATCGTGCTCGATAGATTCAGCCATCTTGGCTTTGTATTCTTTGAAGATGTGGACGTAGATATTAGAGGTAATTTCGGTATTGCAATGACCGAGGTGATCCGAAATAACAAAAAGCCCTGCGTGAGCAGAGCTTTTTGTATATCGAAATAATCGCCGTAAGGCTGTAATTATCTCTTCGAGTTTTGGAAACACCGTTTGATATCGTGAATAGTGTTAAATATCGTGTGATATCGTAGCTTTATCGTGTGTTTTCGTGCGATATCGTGAATATCGTGAGTATCGTCGCATAAAGTGTTGCACCAAATTTGCACCAAGATCACACCAACATTCAACGCTGTTCTGCTCGACAAATTGGAATTTGTTTAGCGGTTCTTTGTTGCCATGTCACTGATAGCATAATACATCAACACAATCGCTGTGCTAAACAAAGCACCACCGATGATATCGGTAATCCAATGTACGCCCGAGACAAGTCTGCCTATAACCATAAAGGCAATAAACACGGCAATCACAAGCATTACACATCGTCTGAATAGGTCGTTTTTAATACGGGGGCGAAGCTGCATCATTGCCGTAGGCATCACACACATCACAAGCATAGTTGTTGATGACGGATACGAAGCTTCCAAATATCCGTTAATCAGTGTCGGTCTGTAATTGATAACAACTATTTCAAAGAGGATATATACCGCCATTACGACGATGTAAAATCCACCGAGTGTAAGGATGCTTTGGTCAACTTTTAATAGGCTCTTTCTTTTGATCCATTGTACAAGACCGAGAACGGCAAAACCGAATGCAACACTAATCGGAACAAGACCAAGCCAATCCGTAATTATGTACAAGGACATATTCACACCCGTGAGATTGTGAATGTAGCCGTTCAGCGTAGCAAAGCCCACGCTCGATTGTCGGGGACCGATTGCCTCAACGTCAACGAAGCGAATTAACACAGTCCACAACACAAATACCGCAAGCAAGCCCACTCCTACCCAAAACAATCTGCTGTTTTTCTTTTCCATTATTCTTTAACCTTCCTTTTGTATATTGGCTCTCGCCTGAATACATTTTAGCGGAAGGCATAAGAATAATCAAGAAACGGCTTGTCACAGGCGTGATACGTTTCGTATCATTGCCGTTTTATCAACATCAAAGCCTTGATGGTTAACAATACGAACGCAAACACGGCGGCATACGGCTGTGAGCTTATCATAAAGAGCAGTACCAAGATTGCTCCGAGTGTGAGTGAAACCGTCGTTTTACTTTTCACCCACGCCATCGCTTGACAGTTCTGTAATGCGAGTGTCAAAATACCCATTACTGTCATTGCGATAACAGCGACAAGGTACGTTATTTTTAAGTATGGCTGAACGCAGCCAAGTGTGATGAGCGAAACACTTTGAATAGTTCCGTCCGCTTTTTCAGCAAAGAACGGCAGAAAAAGGAGCATTGCGATACTCAAGTCAAGTAATCCGTATATTAAATCACGAAAACGCTTTTCTTTTCGTTTGTTGTCTTCCTCGGCTATCGTCAATACCTCGTCGGTAGAGAGTAGCTCGTCAACCGTCACCGAAAAGAATTTCGCGATCGCTTTTAGTGACTCTATATTCGGATATCCTCTGCCTGACTCCCATTTTGAGATAGCAGTTCGAGATACATAAAGCTTCTCGGCAAGCTCCTCTTGCGTAAGTCCCTTTTGTTTTCTTAATTCTTGAAGTTTTTCATTAAATTCCATAATATATACTTGCCTACAAATTCAAGTTTATCTATTAGTTGTATTATACCATAAAAACGGTGAAAAGTAAATAGGACGGCTCAATTCTTTACAAATTGAACCGCCCTGCAAAAAACAGCACCCACAAAAGTGAGTGCTGTAATTTTTCGAATTCAAAATCCAAAGAAATAACAAATTATCTCTTCGAGTTTTCTCGGAAGAGTTTATGCCCCTAAATATCGTTGAAAAGCGTTCATTTGGTGTGATTTTATGGCGTTTTCATCGCATATCGTGGCATAACTTTCGCATCGTTCTATAGGTTTTTGCACCAAATTTGCACCAAGTTTGCACCCGAAACATAACGCAAAAGGCACCATCGAAATGGTGCCTCTGGTGAGTTGTGCTTTTTAGTTGGTTTCTTCCTTCTGGTAACCAACCAAAAATCAACTCTTAATATAATTATATTCTTTACGCATATAATTATACACTATTTATTGCCGAAAGTCAAGACTTTCATAAAAATTTATTTACTAAATTTTTTGTATTCATCAGAAACTTTATTTGCAAAGTCCGTATATGCAAATATATCTGATTCCGTTATAAGATTTCTATCTAATAAATCTTGCTTAATCTTATCGGTAATAACAGCAATGTAGGATTTTCCCTTAAAATTATACTTGTAAAAAATAATTTTGCCATCCCTATAACAACGATCAATAATGTTCAAAATTTCATAGCTCATTAATTTCAAATAATTAGTGTAATTTTTAACACAATATTCTATTTCATTGTGCTTGTACATTTGAGTGGTGTCATTATCGTATTCTGCTATGAATTTCTGTAATCTCTCTGTCAAATTGTTATAGAATCGTTCTTCGAACTCATTTATTATCAAATGATCAGCCTCTTTTGCACAGATGGTATGAAGATCAATATGTTCATCAGCAAATTCACAAATGGTTTTATTATATTCTTCTCCTGCCGTTATAATACTAACGTTTCTTTTGTTCGCCCTTATTGCATTCAACAATGGTGTCATATCTTTATCATTAGAAACTATGATAAACTCATCGATGTTACTGTTAGAATACATACTTGTCAAAACATCAATAGAAATCTTTAAGTCAGCAAAATTCTTGCCTTGATTAGATGTATGTACGGTATCCACACCATAGTTTTGCAACATTGATTGATGGTGCGACAAATAAAGATCCTCATTATCAAAATTACAGTATACGATTGTTTGTACTATTCGTTTGTTTTTTTCTTTACACCATACTCTTAATTTTTCAAAGAACCCTATGCGAAGTACATTTTCATTATTCTTGAGCAATGTTTTGTGTATATTTTCGTAGTCAATATAAACTGCTACGTTTGTTGTTTTTACATTTTCCATATTTTTCACCTCTTAATATTTATTATAACATAAATCGTCAAAAAAATCAATAAAGAGGCATGAATTTCTCACGCCTCTTTGCTTTCATAGAAGCTTATCTTCTACGCTTTGTGCAATTCTCGCTTGGTAAGCATCGAATATATGCCCATATGTATCGGCTGTAATACTAATGTTACAATGTCCGAGTCGGGCAGATACCGCTTTAATATCAACGCCGCTGTTAATCATAAGGCTGGCGTTGGTATGGCGAAGTGCGTGTACCGTAACTATCGGCAAATCGTTTGCTTCCAGTAGTGCTTTCAACTTATCGTTGACAGATCCGTAATTGATATATTCCCCGATTTCAGTTGTAAACACAAAGTTTGGATATTTCCACGCCTTGCCGACAGTAGCCTTTAGCTCGTCTTGCTTTTCTTTGTGGCGTTTCAGTAAGGACATAGTATACTCGCCCAGTTTGAGTGTTCTAACGCTTTGCGTGTTTTTAGTGGTTGATTCGTACTTTTCATAATACGCATACGCCAATGTTTCACTAACCGATACCGTACTATGCTCAAAATCAATATCATCCCACTCCAGACATAGGCACTCGCCGATTCGCAAACCAGTAAAGAGTAGCATTTGAATAATGGTGTTGAAGATGCTGTACTCGCTTGTAAGCTCCATCAATTTACGACTTTGCTGTTCGTTGAGGTACTTTATCTTCTTTGCCGTGGCAGTTTCCTTTTTGTATAACGCACCGTGGCAAGGGTTCTTGGGAATATATCCTTGCCTAACGCCGAAGTTCATCACGCTTGACATAATGGTTCTTAACTTACGTGTAGTTTCTGACGATAAATCCATATGCGTAAAGAATGTAGTCAGTTCGGATGTCTTGATGCTCATTATCTTTCTATTGCCAAATATCGGGGTGATGTGAATAGCCAAGTCCTTTTCGTAATTGTAGCGTGTAACTGGCTTCAATTCGTTAGGTGCGAAATCTCGGAAGTATATTTCCACAAGCTCGTTAAAACGCATATGTTCTTCCAAGTCTTGTGAATACTTGTACTCTCGCTGGAAATCCGAGTATGCCGCCATCACCAGCTTTTCAGCCTTGGTGTCAGATGTGCCATCGGGCACTTTGAACGTTCTTGTCTTGCGGATGTTATTGCCGTTGCCGTCAAAGCCGAGCGAGAGAGTAAAACGGTACGTGTTCTTGCCACGCTTGGTTACGCCTTTAATTTTCATAGCCTACTCCTTTCACACGGCGGCTGGCGTAAGGTTCGCCAACTGATTGCATAGTATATCGAAGTTAATAAACGCCTTGTTTCCCGAATATACAGCGGCTATCTTCTTCTCTCGGAGAAGTCTGCGGATAGCACTTTCGGGCAACAGACCAGTTGCGGCGACCTGCCTAACGGTCATCATCTTGGGAATATTGTAAGTATTGTTTTCCATACGGAACTCCTTTCTTATCGGTTGTCGAGCAAGAAGCCATAGCTTGTATAAAGGCAACTGCTCTCAAGTCTTATGTCACGCCCATAGCCTTCATAGTCAAAATAAGGCTGGATGTGTTCGGGAATATCAATACTGCAGTATTCCTCTGCGTAGTAATATCCCAGTTCTTCATCGTCTGTAACGTCGGTGAGCAAATCGAAGTCGTCAAGCTCGTCCAATAGGTCTATGACCTCTGACACGCTCCTACACGCTTCATATTCTAAAATAGCACCAAGCTTGTCCGTGTCCGCATCCGACAACGCCTCAAGGCGTTGTGCGAGGTCGTTTAACGCCACCACGCTTGAATACTCCGAAATCACATCACCAAGTCCAACGATGTCATTTTCATAGTCGGTAATAAAATATTCTTCATAATATTCATTGATACCGATCTCCTCAAGCACCTTGTCAAGCACTTCTTCGCTGACGGGGAGCTTTACCCATTTCCCGATGAGATAACCCTCGGTGTACTTTCCTAAATTCGTAAGAAAAATTTTCATAGTTCTGTTACCTTTCATAGTCTTTAATAGTCTTGAGATTTTGATGGTTTGGCACTATACTATTAGTACCCCCACCCCAAGCCTTGCATCGTTCTTTACCATTCGTATCATTCTTGCCTTGCATAGTGCACATCCTTTCTAACTACGCATATATATGCGTAATATTTGTAATATTATTGTATAAATTTCATCTCGTGATTATCACTCAACACATATATTGTAGTGCCGAAATTTGTCGATGAACAGAAAATACGAAAATTTCCTTCATTAAATTATATGTCAGTAATTTTTACCTACTTCTGCGATAACGCTACAAATGGGTGTTGTACTTATATTGTAGTGCATAATTATGCTAATGATAAGATAATGGCGAAATTCGTTAAGGCAACAAAAAAGCACCTCTGCCCCAAAGGGTAGAAGTGCTAACGTATATATCATCTTATAAGGTAGGAATAAAGGCTCACATCGAGGCGATTATGCCCAAGATTGAAGCTGACCTCAAGGGCGAGGTCTTTTTCAAAGCCGTGGGGACTATCACTTTTGAAACGTGGGTTATGGTAGCTATAATCATACTTCTCCTTATCTATGAATAGCTCAAACTTGCGACCGCGATACACATCCACGCCACGCTCCTTGGCATCCTTCAGTTCGGCGTATAAATCTCTTGCGTACTCGCTACGCATACGGTGACAAGGTGCGTTCTTGCTAATGTAGTCTATAAGCGGAGCATCGGCTGAACGACCGCCTTTGAGCTTGCTATCTACCCACCGTGTAAGAGAGCCTTGTTCCGAGGGCAACACAAGTGAGATACGTTCACGCCCACCCTTTTCGCAAAAGTGAAATGCGTATATCTTGCCGTGTTCATCCCTTATGGCATCATTTGCCGTGACCATTGTGATTGACGATCTGCGACAACCGGTAACAGAAGCGAGGTATAGACCGTCTTGGTTCTCGGGCTTGTTTGCAGTGCTGGATGGCGGTAAATCCCCTCTGTTGTTCTTCACCGAGGTATATGTGCGGCGTTGCGTAAAGCCAAAATCTCGCGGTGTATAGGAAGTACCGAGTAGGCGGTTGGCGGCGGCAATCTCGCGGCTGACCGTCCAAGCAGAAGCGTGGCGGTAGGACTCCATATAACGCTCAATCACGCCCTTGTCTATGTCCTCAATGTTTCGCACCCCCATCGACTTGCAGACCTCTCCTATGCGATTAGCTGTGCCACGGTAGCTATCGGCGGTTTGAACGCTATGGATTCCACTCACACGCCCATCCACCTTGACTTTCTTCTCCCCGATACGTAACAGCTCGTCAATACGCCTATTAAGCTGTATGGTTATGTTCTTGTTGTTTCTGCCCACTCACACCACCCCTCTTGAAAAATTTTGTTTAGACTGAAACCACCTTTTCGCATACGCTGGGAAAGTGTAGCTAAACCCATTATAGTGTCGATTTTGCCGTTTGCAAAATCATTTGAAAAAATGTTGGATTTTCTTTATCGAAAATCCTTCACATGTCTTTTGGATGAAGCATCGAGCTTCGCTCGCTGTTTCATCCAAATATTTTGACACTTTTATATATACCTTTATCGCAATATATAAAAGTCTCAAAATCCTTTGCCATACTGTACTTTTTTCACTCCTTCCATATTCTGTGCCTTTCAATAATATAGCAAAAAATGCCTTTGCTATATTATAGTGAAAAAATGACATCTTGATAAACAAATTCATCAAAAAGATGTCATTTTTTCTGCCAGTAAGGAAAATCGGCACTATAATATGTATAGCGAGAAAAAATACTACAACAATTTTTTTACTCACTCGGATTTGTTCTTAAAATAAGCGAAGCGTGTTGAAAAATTCATTTTCTTATGGTATAATAATATACTGGAATATTGTATTAGAAAGGTGGCGAAAAAATTGACACTTCAAAATAGTTATATCTTTTTAGAAAATCCCTATAAAAAACAAACTGACGCAAGCGTTCAATCTTCGTCTGGCACTACAACACTTACGCTTCGCAAAAGTGTTCGTAGTTACCTCGCCGCCACTTTCACAAATCTAACCAGAATTACTGATTACGGTAATTTCTATAAACGCAAATATGCTACCGATATATTGTGCGGAAAGTACACATTCAAAACCGAATTTATCATTACCGATGTTGTTGATACTACGTATCTCGATATAATCGTTGAAGGAAAAACAAAATCGCAACTCGTTGCTTGCCTTGAATATATTCAAGCTACCTTTTTGAGTTCTGGGATTCAAGAAAACTATATTGACATTATTTCTTATGATGCAATATCCGAATACTATTGCAACAAAATGTATTCCAAGCTCAATACACTGGAAAGAAATCTACGAAAACTACTATTCAATATTTACATAGTTAACTTTGGAAAAAGCTATTTTGATGCCACAATCAACTCCGCTTTGCAGGGCAAAGCAAAAATGTTGATTAGTGAGGATAACAAAAAGACAAGAGGTCAGACTAAAGCATTATATAACGCAAAGAGTAATGACGAAGCCAAAAATATAGAATACTTGCAGTATTTCTTCTATTCTTTAGAGTGGGGAGATATTGAGTCGTGGCTGTTTACCGATACTTGCACCGAGTACGACAAAACAGAGCGTGAAGCATTCCTTGAAAAGCACAAAGACTTATCACAATTAACGGATGAAGAATTAAGAAAAGTATTTCAAAATCTGTCACCCAAAAGTGATTGGGAACGCTTCTTCAGCAGTAAAATCGCTATCACAAACATTAAGGAGTTGATAGGACAGATACGCCATTATCGGAATAGTGTCGCCCATTTCAAATTCTTCTACAAGAACGATTACGATGATTGTAACAAGTTAGTAAATCGTCTAAATGTCGCTATTGTTGAAGCGATCCGCATCACCGAGGAAAAGGATTTTACAGAAAAGAATAGCGAAACCCTTGCGGGTGCATTGAGTAGTATATATGAAGGATTCTCGTCTTTTATGAAAACGCTGGGTGAGTTGGCACAAAAGACAATTACAAGTATTGTTTCTTCTGGATTGGCTGAAGTTGGAAAAGCCATAGTTGAAAGTTCTGCAATAAAAAAGCTGGGAACTTTAGCGATAAACAGCCAAGAAATAAGAAAGCAAAGAGAACTGATCGAAGCTATAAAAATGCCCACATTGCCAACACAAGGTTTAATTCCCCCTTATGTTAGCGAAATACAACGAACTCTCAATTCAATTAAAATGGAAATGCCCATAAAGAAGATTGATTTACCCCAAATTGATCTTCCACAGATTGCTACAATCAACTCATCGTATGTTAAAGAAGTTACTACCACAGAAAGTGGGGATGAGGATAGCACTGAACCAATCACGACTTAATAGTCAAGGGAAGAAAAATTGAATTTGTATAGAAAACAGAAAACCACGATTCGTTTTGAACCGTGGTTTCTATTTGTTATGTTATCTACTCGACAAATTGGAATTTATAGAACTGAATAAGGCATTTTATTTGACACCTCGCATTATCATAGTCACAGATAAGTTTGTGTCCCATTGTTTGATACCTTTGTTATATAATTCAATCCGTTTATCATATTTCGAGTTAACAATGTGTTTCAGTTCTTCAATCTCCGAATCACTCACAATTCCATTGCTAATTTGTCTTAAGCTCTCAACGTTATCTACTGCACACTTTCTGTTCGCATTTATCATAGCATATGCCATTTCTTTTGGGTAAATTGGATTATCAGGTGTTAAATTAATTGTAATGTAGTCCACTGTTACATCCCTAAATCCATACTGTTCCATACATAATGGCATTTCCATTTCACTTTGTGGATATGCACATACTGCATATTTTTCATTGATTTCTTTGAAATATTTATCAACTCGTTTCCATATCTCTTTTTCTAAATTCGATTCTTCTCTTATGCACTGAGCTGATATATTAATTCCTTTTCTGGCAGACAAAACTATACAGACTCCATTTTCTTTTAAAACACGATATTGTTCACCGTAAAATTTCGCTGGCTCAATATGTTCTGCAACTGTATTTGAAATTGTTACATCGAATGTATTGCTTTTAAATGGTAATTCTGTAGCATCGCCTTCCGAGAATTCGATATGTGGTGCTGTTTTTCTTGCAAACTCAATAAAATTAGAATCCCTATCTATGCCATGTATTTGTACACAAGGATACCACCTTGCCAGAGATTCCGCAAGAGCTCCTGGTCCGCAACCAATTTCTAACAGCTTTGATTTATCATCAATATTAAATGCATTGGTGTATTTATTTTTAAACATATCTGAAAATCTTAAAACACGAGAGTCATATAATGTACCTATACTTTGTACATACGTTGACCATATAGTATTCATATAAAATTCCTCCTCCAATTCAAGTTTATCGATTAGTTTTCTAATCGACTTTATTATATCACAAAAATCCCAAAATGTAAATAAGACGGCTTGAATTTTCACTCAAACCGCCTTATCCGTTAGGAAACCTTACAATATTCGAACCTTACAAGGTTCTTGCTCCCCCTCTCGGGGGATGGTACGCTACGCTGAAAAGACCATCTATGTATGTTAGAAAGAAAGGAAAAAGAAAGGACTAACAACCAAAAACAGCATAACGTACCACCTTTCTGCTTTTTGAATAACTTTCGGTTTTCAAAGCCTTGCAATACAAATGGTATTGCACCATTTATATATTCTATTATGTAAACCATTGCAATTATAACTCAAGAATGTCGAAAAATGAATTATTTTTGCAACACGGCGTTCCAATCCTTGACATAACCCTTTTTGGTGGAGATTTCCTGCAATTTAGGACGCAGATCCACAAATTGATATTGTCTTGTTTCCTTGAAGAATTGACAGTACCCCTTAATATGCTCGGCGGTGCGAATACCCTCGTTATCATTATCAAGGCAAGAATACACGTTCATAACCTCGCTATGCCTATGAAGAAAACCTCTCAAAGCACCAATGTGATTGCCGCATATGGTGATGAAACAACTGCTTTCGGGTATCTCCATATCTAAGTTACCGCTTTTACAGAACGTAAGGAAACTCAATAAGCATATCGGATTTGAGAACACAAACACGTTTTCATAATAGTTATGCTCACGTGCAGGAGATAGAGCATATTCAAACCCCATATTGCGTTTAACGCTTAAATGCTGTGTATAGTCAAAAAATGAGTGCGTACCTTCTTTTACGGCAGAAACCACGTTATGATTGCTGTCATAAGTCAAGAAGCAAAGGTTTTTATCATTATCCATCGTCACTAAACGATTGGCGATTAAATCCTTAACGTAGGAATCATCAATCAGCTTTGTGCTTTCAAGATAGGCATAGGCTGTTTTCTTGGAGTCTTTGCTATAACGATCTATAAAGAGGTCGTTATCCAAAAGATAGTTTAAGTTCAGCATATTGGGATTGGGTATATCAAGCACCAAAGGATAATGAGCTTCCACATACGCCTTGATACTATCTTTGCAGACCTTTTGATAAAAATAGAGTGCCATGTAGATAACTTGATTATCATTATAACCGTAATACTTCTTCAGCGTGTCGTAAACCGACAAATACTCAAAGGTAATGAGGTTATAAGAGCCTTCGTCAAATATAATGACTTCGGGATGCTCCTTGATATGAAGCACGCCATCGTGATAGATGAGCATATCGGAATCCCACCACACAAGCAAATGTGATAGATAGCATCGGTTTACGATGGCTACACGCTCTGGGGATAGCTTGTACTTGTAATTGTAGATTTTGTAGGTTTTCCATTCTACATCGTTTTTAATAAGATTTCTTGGTTTAATAACTTTGTCTTTTTTTACTGTATCCATAATTTTGATACTCCTTTAATAAATTTTTCTTACTGGTTTGGTTTGCACTAACGCTACGCTTGAATTTTGCCTCTTTCCTTTAAGGCTTTATTCTTCTTTCCTGGCTTGGATGGGATGTTCGGTTTGCAAGGTCTTTGGTTCAAACGCACAGACTTCAAAATGAGAACTTCATTCAAATAATTGCTATCGCATCCTGTCAATTCGTTTTAATACGAAATAAGATTTGATTCTTTTGTTTGTTCATTCTGAATGTTCTATACATTCTCCCTTAATAAGGTATGCTACCCGAAATTGAATTATCATAAAAAATTGTCGAACAACCATCAAGCAGGCAAAAAGGTGTAGAATTAGCACGTAACATTTCTATTTTAGTAGCCTACAAATCAAACGACAGAGAAAAATGTTCGAGCATCAAAACGCAAAAAGGCGTACAACACGAAACCGCATTGTACGCCTTGAAAATATGCTTTTTTTCGATTTGCACCAAATTTGCACCAAAACCGCAAACTTGGCAAAAAGAAAACCCCGAAAACCGTTGTGGTATCGGGGTTTTTTGATAATTGCCGTAAGGCTGTAATTATCTCTTGGAGAACTGAGGAGCACGACGAGCGCCCTTGAGTCCGTACTTCTTTCTTTCCTTCATACGAGGATCGCGGGTCAGGAAGCCTGCTGCCTTGAGCGCGGGCTTGTTGTTCTCATCTGCCTGAACGAGTGCGCGAGCGAGACCGTGGCGGATAGCGCCTGCCTGTCCCGAAAGACCGCCGCCGTTAACGATAGCGATGATATCGAACTTACCCTCGGTACCGGTTACGCCGAAGGGCTGGTTTACGATCAGCTTGAGCGTTTCGAGACCGAAATACTCGTCGATCGACTTCTTGTTGATGGTGATTACGCCCGTTCCGGGAACGATGCGTACGCGGGCAACGGATTTCTTTCTTCTACCCGTGCCATAGAAATAAGGCTTTGCACTAGTATACATTCTTCCGTCCTCCCTTACTTAACTTCGATTGCTACGGGCTTCTGTGCCGCGTGCGTGTGCTCTGCACCTGCGAATACCTTCAGACGGGTTGCAGACTTTGCTCCGATGGTGTTGTGGGGGAGCATTCCCTTTACTGCGAGCTCCATTGCAAGCTCAGGCTTGGTTGCCATCAGGGTCTTGTACTGAACTTCCTTCAGTCCGCCGATGTAACCGGAGTGACGGCGATAGTACTTCTGCTCCATCTTTCTACCCGTCAGGATTGCCTTTTCAGCGTTGATGATGATAACGAACTCACCGCAGTCTACATGAGGGGTGAACTCGGGACGGTGCTTTCCGCGAAGAATGGTTGCGGCAGCTGCAGCGACTCTACCCATGGGCTTGCCAGCAGCGTCCAAAACGTACCACTTGCGCTCAACCGTTTCAGCTTTTGCCATAAAAGTTGACATTGCAAATTCCTCCAAAATTTTGTTTGTATTTTTTCATGCTTGCCTATTATATCATGCAAAAGCCTTCTTGTCAATACCTTTTTGAAAAAAAGTTAAAAAAATTAATTTAGATACTTCAAAGCTCTCGTTTTCTCGCAAAATCACCCATTTTCCTCGCGTTTTTGAAGCTCTCAATTTCATTTTTTCGAAGCATAACCAAAAATCACCGCTCATACATTATATTAAAAATACAAAAATCAAAACAACGGAGGTCAAAGAACGATGAAAAACCGTTATCTTCCCGAGGGTCTTCTCTCCCCTCTTCCCGAGGTGCGCGAATATCTTGCCTCGGCGGCAGGACTTGAGCGCGCCAGAAACGAGGGTGTAATTTTGGAAGCAACCGTGCTTCTCTGCGACACCTCGATGCGTCTGCACGTCGATCTCGGCTGTATGCGCGGCATTATGGAGCGCAGTGAGGTAGTCTATCCCCGACGCGGTGAGGTAGTGAAGGATATTGCCGTCATTACTCGGGTCGGCAAACCGATTTGCTTCAAGGTGATCGGATTTCGCCAAGAGGGCGGCGAGGTGGTTGCTCTGCTTTCGCGGCGCGCGGCGCAGATCGAATGTATGCAAAATTATCTCTCCGACCTGATTGCGGGCGACATTATCCCTGCGCGTGTAACGCATCTTGAAAGCTTTGGCGCGTTCGTGGATATCGGCTGCGGCATTCCCTCTCTTTTGTCGGTCGATCAGATCTCGGTCTCGCGCATTTCTCATCCGTCCGACCGTCTTTCGGTGGGCGACGAGATCTACACCGTCGTTTCTTCAGTTCAGGAAGCCGAGGAGCGAATCTTTGTCAGTATGCGGGAGTTGCTCGGCACGTGGGAAGAAAACGCGGCTCGCTTTGAGGCTGGGCAGACGGTGGCGGGCATTGTACGGAGCATTGAGAGCTACGGCGTCTTTGTGGAGCTCGCGCCCAACCTTGCGGGACTTGCCGAGCTTCGCGAGGAACGTGACCGCGACGTTGCCACCGTCGGACAGTACGCTGCCGTATACATCAAGAGCATTCTGCCCGAACGAATGAAAATCAAGCTTGTTCTCATTGACACCTACCGCGGCGCTCCACCCTCGCGCGCGCTGACCTATTTTATTGACGGCGCCGTCACGAAGCACATCGACGCTTGGCGATATTCCCCCCAAAGAGCAAAGAAGATTGTGGAAAGTGTGTTTTGAGTAAAAGAGAAAAACGACAGATCTAAGATCTGTCGTTTTTTATGTATACTAATTTATCAAAGATACTTTTCCATATATCCGCAGGTAAACGGAAAGAAATCAAACTTTTTCGTTCCGATATGAATAAAGTCAAACGACTCATACCATCTTCGGAGCACTTGATTTTCTTCGACAATACCGATATTCATTTTCTTGCAGTTCAGTTCTTTTGCCACCTCAAAGGAATGCTTCAAAAGCGCTTCGCCAATTCCCCGATGCCGATAGACAGGAAGAACACACAAATTATTCAATTCGCAATCATTGTTCTCTTGCAACAGCAAAGAATAGTAACCACCGATCGTTTCATTGTCGAAATAGGCAAACATCGGTCTGTGTTCTCCGACCAAATGCCAAACCAATCGATCTTCGGTGGTAGCAAACGCCGTAAACCTTGAAGCATTTTCGGCAGTAAAGCCAAATTCGTCTGCCACGGTGGAAAAGCTTTCGCGAATGACCTCGACACATTCTGCAAGATCTTTTCGTTCGATTTGTTTTATCATAGGGGCTCCTTATTTATCTTCCAATTGCTTGTAATACCACCGCATTGGATTTTCGTAAATGTATTTTCTTCTTGTTTCGTAATCTTCTTTATCTCGCACAATATGCTCCATATACCCGCGTTGAAAAATATTTTTTCCAATTTCTTTATTACAGAATCGTTTAAATGTAGAAACGATATGTGGCAACATTTCGTTGGTAGGGGTCGGCGCCCTCGACGACCCGTTCTGACGTTTGTTATATTGATCAGAATCAAGAAAAATAATTGCGTGTATATGGTCCGGCATGATAACGTATTCATCAATTACCACACCTTGTATATTTTCGCTTGACAACAGATTTTTCTCCACAATTTTTCCAATTTCCGTCAACCGTATTTGCGGGTCGTCGAGGGCGCCGACCCCTACCGGTTTGAAGATATTTGAAAGTATTGGCTTTCTATCCCTAACACATATTGTAAGCAAATAGGTTCCTTTGGAACTGTAATCATATTGTTTTATGCGAAGTTCTTTTCTCTTTGGCAATTCTTTTTCCATTTTCATCACCATTTTTATGTGATAATTATATCAAATCTTCTTCAATCTCGCGTAAGTACCCATCAGCTTTTTCGTTCCGACGCGGTCGAAGGCGACCTCGTAGAGGATATCGGCACCCATGGGACGAACCGAGAGGATCTCTCCCTCTCCAAAGGTAATATGGAGCACGCGGTCTCCCTCGCAGAGCATTGCGCCCTTGGACGGGGTCGGCTTTTTCATCATCGTGAAGCTATCGTTCGGCTGTGTTTTGCGAGCCGTCGGCGCATCGTCGTCAGCGTGGTAATAGGTCTTCGGTTTGCGCTCATAATCGTAGCCTCCGAATCCACCGTATCCATACCCTGCGTAGGCGGGTGCATCCTCGACAATCAGCTCCTGCGGAATTTCTCCGACGAAACGCGAGGCGGGATTACACGAGGTTCTGCCGTAGAGCATACGGTTCTTGGCGCGAAGGAGATAGAGCTTGTTCTTGGCGCGCGTGATCGCGACGTAGGCAAGTCTTCTCTCCTCCTCGAGCTCCTCGGGTCCTGCCGTAATGGTCTGCATTCCGGGGAAGAGTCCTTCCTCCATTCCGGGAAGGAACACCACGGGAAATTCAAGACCCTTTGCCGAGTGAATGGTCATCATCACAGCGGCATCGGCGTCTTCGTCGTATTGATCGACCTCGGAGACAAGGGCATTTTCCTCAAGAAATCCGATAAGCGTCGGCTCGTCGGCGTTCTTTTCGTATTCAATGACACCCGAAATAAATTCGTCGAGGTTCTCAAGTCTTTCCTTTTCTTCCGCGCCCGCGTCGACGATCATCTGACGGTATCCCGTTTTGTCGAGCACCTCACGGACGAATTCCGAAAGGCTCTCGGCATTGGCAAGTTTCTGTCGCAAAAGCGCGATCATTTTTGCGAAATCGAAGAGGCGAGGAGCTGAGCGCGAGAGCGCGGGGTAATCGTTCGCGTGAAGCATCACGTCATAGACCGTCGTTCCCTGCTCCTCTGCAATGGTTTCCACGCCCGCAACGCTTGCCGCGCCGATCTTTCGCTTCGGCTCGTTGATGATACGACGCATTCTTTCCTTGTCCGAAGGATTGGCGATAAACTGCAGGTATGCAACGATATCGCGGATTTCCTTGCGGTCGTTGAAGCGAAGTCCGCCGAGCATTCGATAGGGTACCGCGCTCTTGGCGAAGGTGCGCTCAATGACCTGCGACTGCGCGTTGGTGCGGTAAAGCACGGCAAAATCGCGGTAGGAATACGCGCCCGACGAAATCAGCTTTTGCATCTCGTCAACGAGATACCTCGCTTCTTCATTCTGATCGGGGCAGACGCGCAGGGTGATTTTTTCTCCTCCCTTGCGACTCGTCCAGAGCGTTTTTCCCTTTCGACCCTGATTCTTTTCGATGACACCGTTGGCGGCATCGAGAATCACCGAGGTCGAACGGTAATTCTGTTCAAGGCGAATGGTCTTGGTATTCTTGAATTTCTGATCGAATTTCAAAATATTGTCGATGACAGCGCCACGGAATTTATAAATACTCTGATCGTCGTCACCAACCACCATAATATTTTTATGAAGTCCCGACAGAAGCGCCGTCAGCTTCAGCTGTGCGATATTGGTATCCTGAAACTCGTCCACCGAGACGTAGCGGAATTTTCTTTGATAGGTTTCTCTGACCTCGGCATCCTGCTCGAGAAGGAGCACGGTCTGCATAATGAGGTCGTCGAAGTCCATCGCGTTGGACGAGCGGAGTCTTGCCTGATATGCCGCGTACACCTGCGCGATCTGCTTTTGGCGGAAATCGCGGAGTCCGTATTCCTTGAGATAGTCGTCGGGGCTCATCAGGCTGTCCTTTGCGTGGCTGATCGCGCTCATCACCGATTTGACGGGGAGCGATTTTTCGTCGATATTCAGCGACTTGATGGTTTCGGTGATCGCGTTTTTGGCATCGGTCGCGTCGTAAATGGTAAATCCCTTATCGTAACCGAGGCGATCTCCGTACGCGCGCAAAATGCGGACGCAGACCGAGTGAAAGGTACCCGCCCAGATGGCGTCTGCCGCGTTCTCGTCGGGAATGGCGCGGCGCAGACGGTTTTTGATCTCGTTTGCCGCCTTATTCGTAAAGGTGATGGCAAGTGCCTGCCACGGCGGACAGGGCGACGAGCAAAACTCCGCGAGCATCGGCTCGATCTGATCGGCGGGACACTTCTCTGCCGACACCTCGAGCATCAGAAGATGGTCCTCGGTCAAGTCATAGGGCACGTACTCGGAAAAATAGGCGTTTCCGTAGCGGAGCAGAAAGACAATGCGGTGGACGAGCACCGTCGTTTTTCCGCTTCCCGCGCCCGCAAGGACGAGGAGCGAGCCCTCGGTGGTAAAGACCGCTTCTCTCTGCGGCGCATTGAGCGACGCATAGGCACGGTCAAACAGTTTTCGTTTTGCCGCAAGGTATCTTGCGGACATTGCTTCTCTTGTCATTCTTTCGTTCCTTGATTATCTTCTCCCGAGAAGAGCTTGCGGATCTGCGCCATCTGCTCCTCTCTTGATTTTTCATACATTTCGTAAAGCGTTTTCTCTTCTTCGTTTGAGAATTGCGGTACGTAAATCTCTTCCTTCTCCTCTTCTTTCTCCCGATGGGGATCGGCAAAGGGATCGAGCTTCATCGATCTCTCCCATTTTTTCATCACCAGCGTTGCAACCAACCAAAGCACCATCAGCGCGCCGAAGATCATCAGCGGTTCGGGAAAGGTGAGATCGAGCACCGTGGGATAGAACATCATATCCTGATAATACCACACGATCACTCTCGGAAAGGCAACCAAGGGCAAAAACAGCATCTGATACAAGAAGAGCAAGGGTCGGTTAAAGAAGGTGCGATAGACTACTCTCTCCCGATTTTCCTGTTTGGGGTCAAGAAAATATCTCGTCGCGCCCACCGACGACCAAACCGAAAGTCCGACCGAGATCAGCGCAAGGATCGACGAGATCAGCACCGTCAGAAAGCAAGCCTTGGCAAAGCCTTGCTCGGGAATCGAATAGTCCTTCGTTCCAAATACCGTAGCGCGCGAGGTTGTCCACGTATTCGACAAGAGCTCCCATTCCGAGATGGGATCTCTCTGCCCTGCGCCCTTGACGGTATATTGCAGTGCGGGGACTGCCATCGCGATCAGAAGCAGCACAACGGTTGCAACGGGCAACCAAGCTTTGAGGATCAGAAGCACGCGGCGGCGCGCTTCTTTTTTCTGTCGTATCGTTTTTGCTTTGCTCATTCTCTACTCCTTAGGCGTTTTAGGCGTTCTTTTTGGCAAGTGCAAGTGCCAGCTCGATCATATCGCAAAAAGTATTCTGTCGTTCCTCTGCCGTGGTGGCTTCTCCCGTGACGAGCGAATCCGACACGGTGCAAATCGCAAGCGCGCGCTTACCTGCCGCCGCGGCGTTCATATAGAGTGCCGCTGCTTCCATTTCGACGGCGAGCACACCGAGCTTTGCATAGCGCGCGATCTCGCCCTCGTCCGCCGAATAGAAGGTGTCCGAGGAAAGAAGATTTCCTATATGATAGATCATATTTTTCTCGTTAGCAATTTCAACCGCACTTGTCAGAAGTCCGAAATCACAGATCGGCGCAAACGAGCCATCTCCAAGACCAAACTGACGTCCGTACGCCGAATTGGTGCACGCGCCCATGCCGAAGACGAGCTCGCGAAGTCCGACCTCGGGACGCATCGCACCTGCCGAGCCGATGCGAATGATATTTTCGACGCCGAAAAAGTTATAAAGCTCATAGCTGTAAATGCCAATCGACGGCATTCCCATTCCGCTTGCCATCACCGACACGCGCTCCCCCTCAAACGTGCCCGTGTAGCCTTGCACACCGCGGACGTTATTGAAGAGCACCGCGTCCTCGAGATAGTTCTCTGCCACAAATTTGGCGCGCAGAGGATCGCCCGGCATTAAGACCGTCTTTGCGATCTCTTCGGGTCTTGCGTTAATATGAGGCGTAGGATAATTCGACATAATAATTACCTCGTAATTTTAGTTTTTGGGAAGATTCGTGCCTTCCATATAGTAGGATGCCTCCATATCGGCAACGCAGAGAGAAAAGGCAAGCGGGAACATTTCAAGCGCTTTGCCCACCTGATTTGCGTCCTCGGGACCCGAAAATCCCATATGATAGCGAATCGCGAAGGCTTCCTCGCGCGAAAGCTTCATAAAGCCCGACAGGATGTAAACCGATTTTTCGCCGTGTCCGTAAGGAAGCGTGTCCTCGATGGTGTAATAGGGTACGCTCTCCCAAACGCCGTTCTTCTTGACGTTGCGCATCTCGGTCTTATAAAAGTTCGTTTTGCAGACGTCGTGCAGAAGCGACACGATGGCAAGACTCTCCTCCGTGAAGGTAAAGCCGTATTTGTCGCGGAAGCGCGGACGCTTGACGAAGTCGCAAAGACATTCGTAGACGTTCAGGCTATGCTCAAGCAATCCTCCCTCGTACGCGCCGTGAAAGCGGGTGCTGGCGGGCGCGGTGAAAAAGTCGGTCTTCTCCAAGAGGTAGTCCAGAAACGCCTCGCTTCCCTCTCTCTGAATACACGCGCGGTAAATCTCTATGAATTTTTCCTTGTTGTTCATTGTTTTATCCTCTTCTTATAAAAAATAATATATCAATTTATTATATCATAAAAAAGAGAAAAAATCAATCGTCGATTTGATTTTTTTCATAAAACAAAAAGCCTCTTTCAGAGGCTTTTTGTTTCTTTATTTGATCTTCTCGCAAAACAGTTTGACAAAGGCTTTCTCCGCCTCGAAATCCATACAGGACGAATAAATCTTCTCGAGCTCCATATGATACCGTCCCGCCTCGCGAAGCGCCTCGCACGCTTCCTCGATCAGCGCTTCCCACAGCCGTCGTCCCGCGCGGTATTCTACCTTCACGGGGGTCAGGCGCTCGGTGTCGACAAATCGCTTCATATTCACCCGTCCGTCGGGCTCTCTCTCGGTATACTCTCCGAGAACGAAGCAGACGCCCGAGGTGACGAAGAGCACGGCATCGGGACGCTCGGGGCTCACGGGCTGATAGGACACGTGCATCGAAAGTCCCTTTCTCTGCCCTTGGGCAATGAGCTCCGACAAAAAGAGCGCGCCCGTTCCGAAATAATCGTCCACGATGAAAAGCTTTTTCGCCGTCTGCTCGTAATAGGAAAACCGCACTCTACCGCGCATTCCGATCGAGTCGGCAAGCCCTGCGCGGAGCTCGGCGCCCTCTCCGTCGGGAAGCTCTGAGAGCATTCTTCTTGCCACCGAGCAGAGCTTTTCCTCACGCACCGAGGGAAACACGAGCTCCGCTCCCGCCGCCTCGACCTCCATTGCCGCCGAAAGATACCGATATCCCCGACGGTAAGCATGCGCTTTGAGCGCGGAATAGGCAACGATGTCGTTGTGATACGCGGAGAGCCGCTCGGCGTCCCAAAATTCTCCGAGATTGACAATCTCGTCACGCACTCCCGGAAGTGTTGCGTCGACGACGTGCGGCGCCGTGCCGTCAAGAAGCACAATGCGTCCGTCCAAAACGAGTCCGTCGATCGAGGCGGGATCGGAGGAACAACGATATTCGTCCACTGTCATTCCCCGCGCCGCCGCCACCTCTGCCACGCTACGCATAAAGCTGCTCTTTCCCGTTCCAGGGCCACCTTTGATAATGTATCTTTTTTGGATCTCTTCGCCTTCGAATACCGAAGGATAGAAGCTATGAAAGCCGTTTCCCGAATTTGCCGCCGCAAATCTCGGCTCTCTGTGCTCTGCTTTGCTCATAGGCATATTCCCCCCGTAGGATTTTTCTTTGTACGACAGAATATGCCGCGCCGCTGAGCTTGGTTCCGAATTTTCGCTCTCAACGCTCAATGATGGTAATTCCCGTGGGAAGAATGCCTGCCTCGGTATATACGATCTCGTTGATCTGCGAGATCTGCGCCGCCGTCAGTCCGTCGCTCCGAACGACGATACGGGCGCTTTCTCCGCTGATGACGGCAACGCACTCCTCAAATCCCTTGGCAAGCACCAGCGTTTCAATGTTCGACTCGGTTGCCATCACGCCCGCCAGCTTATTGATCTCGGCAAGCGCTTCGTTTCTTGCTGCCTCGGTCGAGGACGCGTTATCTACCACCGATTGCAATACCTCGATTGCCTCGTCGCGGCTTCTCTGACGGCTGACCTGTACGCTCGAAAAATAAGAGTCGACCGACGCATCGGTATTCTCGGTCGAGGGCGCCGTATCCTCGGGGTTCATTCCCGCGGGTTGCTCATAATCAAAGCCTCCCTCGTCTGCCCGCGAAAAGATGATGAGATTGACCGTCACCGCCGCGGCAATCAGCAGTACCGCACCGAAAATAACGAAATTCCTCTTTCCCACCTTGACGCAAAATCCCTTGACCTTTTCCTTCATCGTATCCCATTTCGTGTTCATATCCCTTCCTCCGCATTGATCTTTTGATTTTATGGTTTTACGGTGTTACCCTATACGCTACATTTGTATGAAGGAGATTCTTGATTTATGACAGACGAAAAAGAAGTGGGATTTCTTTTTGTGTTTTTCTTGCAATCTTTTGCTTTTTGTTGTATAATAGTTGTATAATAAAGGTAACGATCGTTGGAAAGGAGTGCCTATGCTGATCCGTCTTGCGTTTTTCTCTTGCTCTGATCTGCCCGAGGATCTGACGGCGGTGATTTCGGCGCTCCCCTTCGGAGAAGCCGAGCGTGCGCGTCTGGTTGCCATCCGCAACGGCAACGCCAAGCGCGAAAGCCTTTCGGCGCTCCTCGCACTGCGCTCGCTTTGCGCTCTTGAGGATCTCACGATCTTGCGCGACGAAAACGGAAAACCCCGCTTTTCTGCCGACGGCGCTCCGCAGTTCAGCCTCTCTCACGCAGGCGGACTTGCGGTGGCGGCGATCTGTGAGCAAGCGAGTATTGGCGTCGATCTGGAACTCGCGCGAAACACGATGAACCCAGCCGCCGTTGCCGCCCGTTTTTTCACCGAAGCCGAGCAAAAAGAATTTTCCGAGCAAGGGGACTTTTTCGCGCTTTGGACCAAAAAAGAAGCGAAAGCCAAATGTCTTGGCGTTCCGCTTCCGTCGGTGCTCTCTTCGGATCTTGCTTTATCGACGCGCACCTACCGCTGTGGCGAATTTACGCTGAGTCTTGCGGCCGAAGAGGCGTTTTCGGTTGAATTTTTAAACGATTTTTCTCAAATACAAGAGGTACTTTTATGAACCAAACAGCTCTCTCCAAGCTCTATCCTTACCGCACCGAGCTCCACGCGCACACCGAGCCCGCAAGCCTTTGCGGTCGTCTTCTCCCCGAAGCGCTCGTTGAGCTCTATCTTTCCCTCGGCGCTCACGGCATTGTGATTACGAACCATCTGAACGCCTACTCGCAGGGCGAGCGCACCGCAGAGCAGTATGCCGAGGACTATCTTGCCGACTACTACCGCGCCAAGAGTGCCGCCGAGGGGACTTCCCTCTCTGTCAGCCTTGGCGTTGAGATCCGTTTTGACGGAAAAGATCCAAACGATAAAAACGATTATCTGATCTACGGTGTCGAGTCCGACGAGATCGTACCGATGATCGAAGCGCTCGATCTTGGCATTGAAGAATTTTACAAAAAATTCAAGCGTCAGGACAACCTCATTTTACAAGCACATCCGTTTCGCGATAAAATTACGCTCGCTCCCCTCTCTGCCATCGACGGCATTGAGGTCTTCAATCTGCACCCCGGTCAAAATTCGCGCATCGCTTGGGCGGCAAAGTACGCCAAGGAGAACCAACTTCTGATGTCGGGCGGCTCGGACGTCCACCGCGAGAACCGCGCCGCGTCCTGCTTCCTTCGCACGAGCGAGCCGATCCAAAGCTCCCACGACGTTGTCCGCGCGCTTTGCTCTCGCGATATTCTGTTTGAAACCTGGGGCAATCTGATCGTCCCCTATTACGAAGATTAAATTTCAAAAATCAACCACTGCCGCCGTGTCATCCTCGAGCAAGTGCCCCACGAGATTCTTCGCTTCGCTCAAGAATGACAACCGTGGGGCACGCCGTGAAGGATCTCGGCGGCATTACAAAAAAGGAGAACTCTTATGAAAAAATATACTTGGAATTATACCGAGCAAACCGTGAACGAGGAAACCGAAGAGGCGATGGAGGTCGCTCATACCGTTTCGCTTCGCTGTTCCTTCCTCTCGGGCAAAGCCATCGTAACCATCGACGGCACCGAATTTAATATCAGCACCCGTCCCCTCGCTCTGCGCGGCACCTCGCAGGTCTTCCGCCTCGGCGATACCCCCGCGATCCTCGATTTTCCCAAAAAAGGCGATCCGAGTGTGATTGTAGATAACGAGAGATTATGATAGGCGATGTGAGCCTCGCCCTATGGGAGAGGTGGCACGCGTCAGCGTGACGGAGAGGGCTTTTTAAGAACCCTCTCAGTCGCTTCGCGACAGCTCCCCCCAAGGGGGAGCCTTTTTTTGCCCCATAGAAACAAAAAACAGAGCCCCGAGGGACTCTGTTTTTTTATTGCAAAATTCAAATTAGTTGAGCTCTGCGAAGTACTTGATCGTACGAACCATCTGGCTGGTGTAGGAGTTCTCGTTGTCGTACCACGAAACAACCTGTACCTGGTAGGTGTCGTCGTCGATCTTAGCAACCATGGTCTGGGTAGCATCGAACAGCGAGCCGTAGGTCATACCGATAACGTCGGAAGATACGATCTCGTCGGTGTTGTAGCCGAAGGAAGCAGAAGCAGCAGCCTTCATTGCAGCGTTGATACCGTCAACCGTTACGTCCTTGCCCTTAACAACTGCAACGAGGATCGTGGTCGAACCGGTGCAGGTGGGAACTCTCTGAGCAGAGCCGATGAGCTTGCCGTTGAGCTCGGGGATAACAAGTCCGATTGCCTTTGCAGCACCGGTCGAGTTGGGAAC
>JAGBRZ010000062.1 GCA_017632155.1 Clostridia bacterium | reverse complement strand
GGGCAGTCAACGTGTGCGTAGTGACGAGCGTCGGTCTCGTACTCAACGTGACGGGTGTTAATTGTGATACCTCTTGCCTTCTCCTCGGGAGCGTTGTCGATCTGGTCGTATGCCAGGAACTCTACGCTACCCTGTGCGAGAGAGAGGTACTTGGTAATAGCTGCAGTAAGAGTGGTCTTACCATGGTCAACGTGACCGATGGTACCAATGTTTACGTGGGGCTTGCTTCTTTCAAATGTAGCCTTTGCCATTTTTGGAATCCTCCATTAAAAATCTTTTTTATTTTTATTTTTAAATTAGTGCAAAGATAGAATTAGTTCTGCTTTGCGCGGGCAGTTACGATGCCCTCCTGGATGCTCTTGGGAACCTGAGCAAAGTTGTGCGGCTCCATAGAATAGAGCGCACGTCCCTGAGACTTGGAACGCAGGTCGGTAGCATAACCGAACATTTCGGAAAGCGGAACGTCTGCGATAATCTCGGTAGATCCCTTACCGTCGTCATTCATAGACTGAATTGCACCACGGCGGGAGTTGAAGTCACCGATTACGTCGCCAAGATAATCGTTGGGAGTAATGGTGGTTACCTTCATGATAGGCTCGGTAAGAACGGGGTCAGCCTTTCTCATAGCCTCCTTGAACGCCATAGATCCGCAGATCTTGAACGCCATTTCGGAAGAGTCAACCTCGTGATAAGAACCGTCGTAAAGAGTTACCTTTACGTCAACTACATTGTAGCCTGCAAGGACACCGCACTGCATTGCGCCCTGGATACCCTGGTTAACAGGCTCGATGAACTCCTTGGGAACGGAACCGCCGGTAACAGAGTTAACGAATGTGTAACCTGCGCCGGGCTCGTTGGGCTCAACGATAAGCTTAACGTGAGCGTACTGACCCGAACCACCGGACTGCTTCTTATACTTGCACTCATGGTCAACAGTCTTACGGATTGTCTCCTTATATGCAACCTGAGGCTTACCGATATTAGCCTCTACCTTGAACTCACGAAGAAGTCTGTCAACGATAATTTCAAGGTGAAGCTCACCCATACCTGCGATGATGGTCTGACCGGTCTCATCGTCGGTGTAGGTTCTGAATGTGGGGTCTTCCTCTGCGAGCTTTGCAAGAGCGATGCCCATCTTCTCAAGACCTGCACGGGTCTTGGGCTCGATAGCAACTCTGATAACGGGCTCGGGGAATTCCATAGATTCGAGGATAATGGGGTGCTTGTCGTCACAGAGAGAGTCACCGGTACCGGTGTTCTTTACGGAAACAACTGCTGCGATATCGCCGGCGTAAACAACGTCGATATCCTTACGGTTGTTTGCGTGCATCTGAACGATACGACCCATTCTTTCTCTCTTGCCCTTGGATGCGTTCCAAACTGTGTCACCTGCGTGGATGGAGCCGGAGTAAACGCGGAAGAAGCAAAGCTTACCAACGAAGGGGTCGGTAGCGATCTTGAACGCGAGTGCTGCGAAGGGCTCTTCGTCGCTGGAAGGACGGCTGTCCTCTTCACCGGTCTCGGGGTTGACACCGGTAATGTCGGGAACGTCGGTAGGTGCGGGCATATAGTCAACGATCGCGTCGAGGAGCTTCTGAACGCCCTTGTTTCTGAAGGAAGTACCGCAAACAACGGGAACCATGAGATTCTCAATGGTAGCCTTTCTGATTGCAGCCTTGATCTCCTCGTTGGAGATCTCTTCACCCTCAAGGTACTTCATCATGAGCTCTTCATCTGCCTCTGCAGCAGATTCGATCATTGCTTCACGGTACTGTTCAGCCTGCTCCTGCATATCTGCGGGAATAGGCTCGATTCTCAGATCCTTGCCAAGGTCATCGTAGTAAACGGTGGCCTCCATGGTCATGAGGTCGACGATACCACGGAAACTATCTTCCTTGCCGATAGGGAGCTGAATCGGAACGGGGTTTGCACCCAGTCTGTCCTTCATCATACCCACAACGCGGTAGAAGTCCGCACCGGTGATATCCATCTTGTTAACGTACGCAAGACGCGGTACGCTATATTTTGTAGCCTGTCTCCAAACGGTTTCAGACTGGGGCTCAACGCCTCCCTTTGCACAGAAGACCGCTACTGCACCGTCAAGAACTCTGAGCGAACGCTCAACCTCAACGGTAAAGTCAACGTGGCCGGGAGTGTCGATGATATTAATACGGGTATTCTTCCAGTGGCAGGTGGTTGCGGCAGAAGTGATAGTAATACCTCTCTCCTTCTCCTGAGCCATCCAGTCCATGGTGGAATCGCCGTCGTGGGTCTCACCAAGCTTGTGGTTTACACCCGTATAGAACAGTATTCTTTCGCTTGTAGTCGTCTTACCGGCGTCAATGTGAGCCATGATACCGATGTTACGAGTACACTCGAGCGAATATTCTCTCGACATAGATAGTCTCCTTAATAATTGGATTTGTTATGAATGATTTGAAATAATCAAAAGTTGTGGCAGATAAATTAATATCTGTAGTGAGCAAAAGCCTTGTTTGCTTCTGCCATACGGTGAGTCTCTTCCTTCTTCTTGAACGCTCCGCCGGCATTGTTGATTGCATCGAGAATCTCTGCTGCAAGTCTTTCTGCCATGGTACGTTCGCCGCGCTTTCTGGCATAACCTACCATCCAGCGGAGACCCAGAGTCTGACGTCTGTCTGCTCTAACCTCAAGCGGAACCTGATAGGTAGAACCGCCTACACGGCGAGCCTTAACCTCAAGAACCGGCATAACGTTCTCAAGAGCTTCAACAAACACTTCAAGGGCATTCTTGCCAGACTTTGCTTCTACGATCTCGAATGCATCGTAAACGATAGTCTGAGCAACACCCTTCTTGCCGTCAAGCATTACGTTGTTAACGAGCTTGGTTACAAGCTTGGACTTGTAAATAGGATCCGGCAATACGTCTCTCTTGGATATACGACCTCTTCTCGGCACTGTACTTCCCTCCTTCATTAATTTTGAATGAAATCATAGGTACTCAAAAGCATATCTCCTGTTAGCGCTCTTCTTGTCCGCAGTATATAAACAAACGGAAATGAGTAGCTAAAAACATGCTGATACCTTCACCGAATTACTTCTTTGCTTCCTTCGGTGTCTTTGTTCCGTACTTGGAACGGGCCTGTCTACGAGCTGCAACACCCTGAGTATCGAGTGTGCCGCGGATGATGTGATAACGTACACCAGGCAGGTCTCTTACTCTACCGCCTCTGATGAGAACGACGGAGTGCTCCTGCAGGTTGTGTCCTTCACCGGGAATGTAGGTGGTTGCCTCAAGACCGTTGGAAAGACGAACTCTTGCGATCTTACGAAGTGCAGAGTTAGGCTTCTTGGGGGTTGTGGTGGTTACCTTGGTGCAAACGCCTCTCTTCTGGGGCGAGGGGAGATCGGTGCTCTCGTTCTTGATGGTGTTGAAGCCCTTCTGAAGCACTGCTGCTTTGGACTTGTACACCTTGTCTGTACGACCCTGTCTGACAAGCTGGTTAAAGGTTGGCATCCTTCTGCTAATCCTCCTTTCTTCCGAATTGTTTATATACAGATGCGGCCGGGAAGGCACGCAAAACTGTCCGAAAATGCATTTTTTGAGTGTTTTTTGCCCAAAAAACACTGACGAAGCCGCAAAACCTCATCATAATTCGCATTATTATATCATTTTTTTCGCCAAATGTCAACACCCTTTGGAAACTGCAAAAAAATTCTGTTAATTGCACAATTTTGCGCTTTGCAAAAGGCATTTTTATAAGCAAAATATACAAACCAAAAAAGACATACAGCCTACTTCCGAAAATGTTTCGGAAGTAGGCATATAATGTTAATTAATTGTTATATTGCTTTGAGCTTACTCTGCAACGGATTCGGAAGCGATCTCTTCAGATGTCGTTTCTTCCTCATTTACGTCAACAACGGTTGTGTTGTCGCCGCCCTCGGGAGCGGTCGGATCCGTATCATCGGATGCAAGAACATCAACGTTGTTGTAGCAAGCCATACCTGTACCTGCAGGGATCAGCTTACCGATAATAACGTTCTCCTTAAGTCCAAGGAGGTTATCAACCTTACCCTTGATAGCAGCCTCGGTGAGTACCTTGGTGGTCTCCTGGAAGGATGCTGCGGAGAGGAAGGAGTCGGTCTGGAGAGCTGCCTTCGAGATACCGAGGAGGACGGGCGAGCAAGTTGCCTCGTGAAGCTCGGTCTCACCGGAAGCAACGCGCTCACGGATCTTTTCATTCTCGTCATCGAATTCGTTGACCGAAACGAGAGTTCCCATAAGCATATTGGTATCGCCTGTGTCCTCGACACGAAGCTTACGAGTCATCTGACGCGCAATTACCTCGATATGCTTATCGTTGATGTTAACCGACTGAGAACGGTAAACCTTCTGAGTTTCGCTGATGATATAATCGTAAACTGCATCGGGGCCGAGATATTCCATAATATCTGCAGGAGCCTTGGAACCTTCGGTAAGAGCATCTCCGCGCTTGACCTCTGCACCGTCCGCAATTGTGATGCGGCGGCCATAGGGGATCTGGTATGTCATGTTCTCACCGGTTTCAGCGTTATAAACCACAACGTCCTGAAGGTTGGGGTTCTCATCGGGGTGAATATGAGCAACACCGTCGATTGCGCTGAGGATAGCGGGCTTCTTAGGTGTTCTTGCCTCAAAGAGCTCTTCAACTCGAGGAAGACCCTGAGTAATATCCGAACCTGCAACACCACCGGAGTGGAAGGTTCTCATAGTAAGCTGTGTACCGGGCTCACCGATGGACTGAGCTGCGATGATACCGACAGCTTCACCAACGTTAACCTTACGTCCGCTTGCAAGGTCAGCACCGTAGCAGTGTGCGCAAATACCGTGACGTGCGCGGCAGTGGATAACTGTTCTTATGCGAACTTCAGTGATACCTGCGGCAATGATCTTCTTGACCATAGCCTCGGTAAGCATAGTATCATCGGGAACGAGGATCTCGCCGGTTTCGGGGTTGATAACGTCGCCCATAGTGTAACGGCCGATGAGTCTGTCCTCAAGAGGCTCGATGGGTTTGGAAGAATCACCTTCTGTGATTGCTCTGATAATAGCGCCGTGCTGAGTTCCGCACTTTTCCTCACGAACGATAACGTCCTGAGAAACGTCAACAAGACGACGGGTAAGGTAACCCGAGTCTGCGGTACGAAGCGCTGTATCGGAAAGGGACTTACGAGAAGAACGTGCACCCATGAAGTACTCGAAGATCTTCATACCTTCACGGAAGTTCGACTTGATCGGGATCTCCATGGTCTTACCGTTGGTTGCGAACATAGGTCCACGCATACCTGCGAGCTGACGCATCTGGGTAATCGAACCACGGGCTCCGGAGTCCGACATGATCTTGATCGGGTTGTAGGTCGAGAAGCCTGCCTGAAGTGCAGCGGTAACGTCGTTGGTGGTACGGTTCCAAACAGCGACAACCTTTTCGTATCTCTCCTGTTCGGAAAGGAGACCCTTGCCGAAGTACTTGCCGAGAGTTTCAACTTCCCGCTCGGCATCGCTGATGAGTCCCTTCTTCTCGGTCGGGATAGTCATATCGTAAACCGAGATAGAGAATGCAGCGCGAGTGGAATATTTATAACCCATCTCCTTGATCGCATCAAGCATTTCTGCTGTCTGCGCGGAGCTGTGTCTCTTGATACAAGCGTTGATGATCTGACCGAGTTCCTTCTTTGTTATAATAGAAGCGATCTCGAGGTCAAGCTTCTTAGCAGGATCGGTTCTGTCAACAAAGCCGAGGTCCTGAGGAATACGCTGGTTAAAGATGAGTCGTCCGAGAGTAACTGCGTCGGAGCCCATATTGACCTTGCGCTCACCGTTTTCGTTTGTCTTGATACCGATGATTCCTTCCTCAACCTTGCCGTCCTTTACGCTGCTTACTCTGAGAGCGATAGGAGCGTGAAGTCCGAGCTGACCGTTGAGGTAAGCCATATTCGCCTCGTCAAAGTTGCGGTAAAGTCCACCTGCACCGGGCTCGTCATCGCGGACGATCGAGAGGTAGTAGGAACCGAGGATCATATCCTGTGTAGGAACGGTTACAGCACGTCCGTCAACAGGCTTGAGGAGGTTGTTAGCCGAGAGCATAAGGAATCTTGACTCTGCCTGAGCCTCCGCAGAAAGCGGAACGTGAACAGGCATCTGGTCACCGTCGAAGTCGGCGTTGAACGCAGTACATACGAGAGGATGGAGCTTGATTGCTCTACCTTCAACAAGTACGGGCTCGAATGCCTGAATCGACAGACGGTGAAGTGTAGGCGCACGGTTGAGAAGTACGGGGTGCTCCTTGATTACGTTTTCGAGTGCATCCCAAACCTCATCGTTGCTTACCTGTGCGCGGTCGATCTTCTTCTGAGCTTCCTTTACGTTGGTAGCCTTGCCCATTTCGACAAGTCTCTTGATAACAAAGGGCTTGAAGAGCTCGAGAGCCATTTCACGAGGAAGACCGCACTGATAGATCTTAAGCTGAGGACCTACGACGATAACCGAACGTCCGGAATAGTCAACACGCTTACCGAGAAGGTTCTGACGGAAGCGTCCCTGCTTACCTCTGAGCATCTCGGAAAGAGACTTGAGCGGACGGTTGCTGGGACCTGTTACAGGCTTTCCTCTGCGACCGTTATCTATAAGGGCGTCAACAGCCTCCTGAAGCATTCTCTTCTCGTTACGGATAACGATTTCGGGAGTTCTGATCTCAAGAAGCTTCTTGAGACGATTATTTCTTGCAATAACTCTGCGGTAAAGCTCATTTATATCCGAGGAAGCAAAGCGTCCGCCGTCAAGCTGTACCATAGGTCTTATATCCGGAGGGATAACGGGGAGAACGTCAAGGATCATCCAATCAACCTGATTACCTGACTTTCTGAAGGCCTCAACGACCTCAAGACGCTTGATTATACGTGTTTTCTTCTGTCCGCTTGCAGTCTGAAGCTCCGCACGGAGCTCCTTTGCAAGAGCAGGTATATCGATACCGCGAAGAAGCTCACGAATAGCCTCTGCACCCATTCCTACACGGAATTCATTTTCATAAAGCTCGTAATATTCGTTGTACTGTCTTTCGGTAAGGACCATTCCCTTCTGGAGAGGAGTCATACCGGGGTCAAGGACAACGTTTTCAGCGAAATAAAGCACCTGCTCGAGCTGCT